>JANOHG010000659.1:0-2830 GCA_031406375.1 Archangiaceae bacterium
CCTGCATGCCAAGCAAATCTTGAGCGGTTGCGAGTGGGACGGTGATGACGCGCTTGTTCTCGAACGGAAAGCTCGACGTCGAGAAGCCTTTTACTTTGAGGTCCATCGAATTGCTGCGGCCTGTCGGGCTGCTGCTCTGCACGTTCACCGTCTCACCGATTCCGATTCCAAAGCTTTCTCCAAGCTCGAAACCCACCAGGGTGTGAGTGGTGTCCCCCGCGAGCAACGGGGTGCCTCCGGGTTTCACCGACGCTTTTGAACGTGGGCAGGCTTCTTCCTCGTGCTCGAGGTCAAGGCCACGGCCGACGAACATCGTCTGGGTCAGGCCGTTTCCAATCAGTCCGTTGAACATCAGCCGCCCGGTGACGCCTTCGACGCCCGGCACCGCTTTCATCTTGCCGATGAGCTCACTCGTGTACGCGATGTTCATCCGCGTCGGCACTGCCTCGATGTTGTCGACAAAACCCTTCTTGTGAACCTGCAGTGCGCCACTGCGTCCTTCGACCACGTCGGCCACCATCAGCGTGCGGACGCCGTCGATGAAGCCCTTGAGCAGGACGACCATCGCGACGCAGACGATGATCGCCAGCCCGGTAATCAGGCTGCGCCGGCGATTGCGCCCGACATTGCGGGCAGCGAGTTTGGGCAGTCGACTCATGTGGATTGCAGTGCCTCGACGGGACGAAGACGCGAGGCCCGCCAGGCAGGCCACAGTGTCGCCAGCGCCGCGCCCAACGGCGTACCGATGACGGCGCTGATGAGAAAACCGTTGCTGACGAAGGGTCGGATGATCGACGGCACGGTTGCTCCAGGAGCGGGCAGCGGGATGCCTGAGTAGTTGAGCCAGGTGACAATCAGCAGCCCCACGCAGACTCCGAGCAGGCCGCCGACAAGGCCGATGACGAAGCCTTCAGCGAGGAAGAGCGCGACAATCTGCCGCCGACGCATTCCCACCGCGAGCATGGTGCCGATTTCCCGAGTGCGTTCGAGCACGCTCATCAGCATCGCGTTCACGATGCCGAGCAGCACGACGGTGAGGAAGACGCCCGAGATGATGCTGAAGATGAAGTCTTGCGTGCCGGTGAGCGCCTTGACGAAAGGGAACAGCTGCGCCCAGGTATGCACCTCGTACTCGGAGCCCAGCGCGGTCTGGATTCGATCGCGCACCTCGTCGGCCCGCTCGAGCGGCCGGACTGCGATTGCGTACTCGGTTACCCGCCCTTCCATCCGCAGCAGCCGCTGCGCCAGCGCAAGCGGAACGAGGCCGACACGCTTGTCACCTGGCGCAAAGGACGGAAACGTTCCTCCGAGGACGACGTTCTCTCCGTTCAGTGCCGAGTCGCGGTCAGATGCCAGCAGGGCTGAGCGCTGCTCGAACGGCGGCAATGGGCGGTTTGGGTCTTGAATCTGGGTGTCGAGCCCAACCGCGAAGTCGGCGTTGAGCACCACTTCTTCCGAGTCGGATTTCGGGAACATTCGCCCTTTGTCGACGAACGCGTGGCGGCGCGGCGTCACTTCCGCTTCGGTGGCGGGTTCGATCCCAAGCGCGACCAAAAACGAGGTCTTCCCCTGCTGGTCCTCGGGAAGAGGGGTACCATCCTCTGGCGAGGGCGCTTTGTCGGGGGTTGAAATCATGGCACCGAACTCGATGCGGGGCGCCACGGCAACCACCCCTTCAATGGCGGCGAGCTTCGCGCGCAGCTTGGGGCTGTCGACCATGTCGAGGCTCAGGGGTGAAGTGAGCACGTTCTTCAGGTAGCCGGCCCTGTGCACCTGCACCGCGCCTAGCCGCCCGTCGATGATGTTCTCGACGATGACCTTCTGCTGCCCGCTGATGAAGCCGCGAAGGACGACCATTACCCCCACTCCGATGATCATCGCGGCAAGGGTGATCGCCGTCCGTCTGCGGTTGCGGAGGAGGTTTCGTCCCGCGAGCTTGAGAAGAGCCATTGTGGTCCGTAGAAGTAGTCTGAAAGCTGTGTGAACGTTCGTTAAGTTACTTGATGCCCTGGATGAAGAACTGAAGATGGGCCGTGGCTTCGCGTTTCATCGCCTTGGCATCCGGAACGCTTCCTGGCAGCGCCAGGTGCATCAGTCTGAGCGAGATGAGCGGACCCATGAAGGCGAGCGCCGCGACCTGGGGATCCACTTTGCGAATGGCTTTGACACGCACGAGCTCGGAGAAGAGCCGGGTCACTTGCGCGCGCGCCTGCTCGATGAACACACGGGCGTTGAAGAGACCTGCGCTCCCCAGCCGCGGCCCCTCAGAGAGGATGATGCGAAAGAACTTCTGTTCGCGTGGGTTCAGCCATTCCTCGATGACCCGGTCAATCAGCACGCGCAGCAGACCTTCCGCGCCCAACTGCTTCACCATCGCCGGGACATTGACCGCCGCCAGTTGCTGAGCCTTCGCCGGCCCCAGCTCTCCTAGAAGCTCTTCGAGGATCGATTCCTTCGATTGAAAGTGGTGGTAGAGCGCGCTCTCGCGCACTCCAACCGCCCGCGCGATCTGCCGCATCGAGGTTCCGAAGTATCCACCCACCGCGAAGAGGTCGAGCGCGGCGTCGAGAATCTCTCGCCGGGTGTCTCTGCCTTCAGAGTTCTTCGGCCGAACCATTGTCGATTTAATAGAACGACCGTTCTGTTATTGCAACTCTCGTTGAGCTTCAGGCCCGTGATAGCCAACGGGCAATGAAGATCTCTTTGTTGGGTTCGTTGTGGGCGATGTCGACGTTCGCGGCTGCTGCTCCTACACCGACGTACGACATGGTCAGCCGGCTCGATTTCAACACCCGCGCCATCGAGCACCACCTGCCGCTGTTCTGGCGCA
>JANOHG010000660.1:0-3480 GCA_031406375.1 Archangiaceae bacterium
TCTGTACGCTTGACGCCGATGTAGAAGGTGCTTGTCGGGTTTCCCAGTCCTTGCTTCTTCAGCGCCGATTGTTCTTTGGCCGAGAAGTCTCTGGGGATGGCGACGAAATCGCCTGACAGCTCAAACCCGTTCTTCTTTTCTGACGTCGGCTTCTGTTCCAACGAACCACAGCCCGCGCTGACGACTGCGAGCACTGCACACACGAGTATCTGCTTCATTGTTCTCCTTGGTGTTCATTCCCCGGCGGAAGGCGCGCGCGTCGTACTCAACTAGCGAAGAGACAACCAGCAGTTTGTAACTGCTCGCCAGCGAACGGACGCATGAATCTAGACAAGGTGTTCGGTAATGATTAATGGCCACTGCGAACCTGGTTGGAACAGGTCTGCGCAGATCGGTGATCTTTTCTTCGAGCGAGCGAACCCGTCGAGGACTCAGTTTCGCTGGTAGGGCATCGTCGAATGAACGTCGTTTCGCCCCGCAGCAGCCATGGCCCTCGCGGCCGGGCGAGCCGCTCACGCACGCGCCACCCCCAGCTCAATCGGTTGACTGGGGCGAAGGCTGATGGAAGCAGTCGATGCGGGTCGCGCGATGCCCACTGGCTCAGCCGATCGAGGCAGTGGTGGCGATCGATTTGCTGCGTGCCTCGAGGTGCCTACCTCTATCCATGCGTGCGACGCAGGTACGAGGGGAGCCCGCTCAAGCTTCCTCTGAAAGAGCCGGGTCTCGAACGGTTGAATGCGCCAGGGGGGATGAAATTTTCGCGTCCAGACTCATTGGGTGAGCAAAATCCGTACAATTCGCTGCGCCATTTCTGCGCGACGGCCGAGCAACCGGCTCGCAAACCCCTGACCTTGCGTCTTCCTTGATGGCGCGCGGATTGTAGAATCGGTGGCTTGGCTGACTTTCTGCTCAAGGGGAACCTACGTACGCGCGAAGGCACCGTCAGCCCGTTCGACGTGCAGCGCTTCGAGAAGGTACCTGTCCGAATCGCGCTCGCCCTCGCAGACGAATCGCGGCTCGAAGTCCGCTTCCGGGTCGACCGCACCGGCCCGAGTTGGCAGTGGGCGGGGGTGCTTGAGACCGGCAATTTCCGACTTGCGGGCCGCGCGGTCGAGGTGGTCACTCCCGACGCCATTCGCTGAGACGCTGGGCCGGGCTGTTGATTGTTATCACCACTCGGTCGTATGAATTTGGGCCTGTCGTCCAAGCCTTTCTGCGATCGTTTGGTGTCCAGACCGCACGTGTCGGCCGGCTATGGGCGACTGAATCGAATTTCGAGACGGGCCGACTGATCCCCTTGTTCAGTGCCAGCATCGTGAGAAGAGTCTTCAAACCCCGCCCACGTTCCACTCGGCATCTGATCCGCTGTCAGAACAAAGCCTACGTAAGACCCGCTCGACCATTCAGTTCGGTTGATGAGCGGCTGAAGCAGCGTACTCAAATTGTCGCTCACCGTCGTGCCCCACACCGCGGATAGCCCGCCGATCGACGCCGCCGAAAGGCCGCCTTGAGCGTGACCCTCGGCTCGGTGAATGTGGCCGTTGGCGAAAGCCGGTACGGCGATGCTGTTCCAGACCTGCACGCTCACCGTCGAACCCACGGTGGCGGTGAGGGTGAGCAGGTGCAGCTCGAGCCTGGCGTCGATCACCTGACTGCCCTGCGGCAGGGGCACCGAGAACCGCAGTCCTGCGGTCGGCATCTGCGCTCCTTTGCCTATCTGCAGAAGAAGCCCGCCATTTTCGATCATCAGCTGCTCGGTGCTTCCCGTCCACGTGGCGTCGTCTGAATCGGCAGCGATGGTCAGCACGACCAACTCCACTGCCCCATCCGTTCCCCCGCCCACTCCGGGGCGGCAGACGTCGGCGACACAACGGTACGTGCTCGGGCAAGGACACGCTTTGCCGGTGTGGTCGAGCGGTGGCAGCGAACAAGCGGTCGAAAGGAGTGCGATCGTGACCCAGCGAGCCATCAGAACCGCGCCTCGACACCACTTGGGGTCACGGTGAGGGTCGATGGATTTTCGGCCGGCCATAAAAACAGAACGAGGCCCACCAACAGCGTCGCGCCCGCGGCAAAGGCCACTCCGCTTCCCCAACGAAAGAAGGTTTGAGCCTCTTGAAAGCGCCTCTCTGCCGAGGCGGCTTCAGGGTCTCGATCGGCCTGCGCACGACCTGTAAGCCCGCGCGCGATCAACCCCGCGCCGATCGCCGCCGCCGCCGCCGTCACACCGAACGCAGCCACCGCAGCCCAACGACGGCCAGACACCGACGCACTGGCCACTGGGGGGCCGGGTAGGACCGCCGCCGGCGCCGGCGAAACAACCACCACCGCCCGTTTGCTGTCCGCAAAGACCGCAGCCGTACGCGGTGAAACGCCAGCGGGCAGCGCGATTCCTGCGTCGAGCTCAAGCGCGCGCCCGAACGCCAACCGCGCGGACGCCTCATCGTGCAGGTTGTGCAGCGAAATTCCCAACAACACATGCCCGCGAGCCCGATCAGCGGGTGGAACACCTTTGTCTGCGAGGTACGGAGCTAGCACGACACCGACCTGCTCGTACTGCGCCCGTTCGAGAAGGCTCGAAGCCATCTCCAGCGGGGCGGATTGCACAAGCACCAACGAGAGGAGGATTGAAGGCATGCGAGCTGGCGAACAACCAGCTTAGCCCACTGCGCCCTCACCCGAGAGGGCGGCGACACGTCACTGTCCAGCGCGGTAGATGGCGTAAAGAAAGGCCTTGGCGAATTGCTTCGCATGGGGATTGAAACAAAGGTGGCCTTGACCAGCCGCCGAGTCGACGCCCTGACCCATGCTGGGACATCCAGACGTTGATCGAACCGAGTTGCAGATTTCCCACGAGCCGCCTCTTTCGCAACGGGTGCCGTTGGCGGGCTCGGTACTCTCGATGTCAACCAAGTCGAAAATCACGTCACCAGGGAATGTGGCGATCATCCACGTTCGCATCTGCATCTTCGGCGCGTTGTCCGCGGGCGCGTTGTAGACGAGCGGAGGGGTCAGGTGGAGCACCCGCACGCCTTGCCCCTTGATGTCCGCCACCGCCGCCAGATAGGTCGCCTGCGCACTGGCAACGTTTCCCGCGACGATGTCGGCGTATCCGAACTTCATGATCGCCACCTTGAGCGTGGCCTGGTTCCCCAGCGCCATTGCTCGAAATTCGTCGATTTTTCCCGCCGCGTTTCCGTTGCTGGTGGAGAAGAGGCCTCCGTTGATTCCTTGCGACAGATTTGTTGACCCACTGGCCGCGTACTCGAACTTGAAGCCGACCGCCTCGGCGCCATCCTCGAGGTCACCTCCCACCGACTGATGGAGGAAGAAGCTTCGAAAGCCCGTCTTCACTCTGCCCTGCTCGATCGCAGAGAGCGCATCCCATGCGGCAATGCCTGCAACCCCGACAACCCGCGATTGTGCTCCGCCACCGACGCCTTGTGCTCCGCCACCGACGCCTTGTGCTCCGCCACCGAC
>JANOHG010000730.1:0-4471 GCA_031406375.1 Archangiaceae bacterium
CAATCACCCGCGCGATTCGGTGCTTGGTTACTTCAACGCCTTCAACCTGGGCACCTACACTGGAACGCCGTTGCCGCCGAGCAGCGCGTTCGTGCTCGATCTATCTGCCCTTCCTGATGGCGGCACCTCGCCCTATCACCCGAGCAACTTCAACCTCGACTTCGACGTGATCGAGGTCTTCAACGGCAAGCACGATGAGCAGCTGTTCAACTACCGGGTTCCGGCGAGCGCGGTGGGTCCTGAGCCGACGCTGCCACCTTGCTCAGCCGGGAAGATCGCCGACTGCATTCCGGCCGTCGGCGAAATCATCTACGTCTCAGTCAACGTGGCCGACGCAGGCGAGCCCGCGCGGCACGTGCTTCAGCCTGCGTTTCCCGGAGTGATGGAAGACTGGTTCACCCTGCTGTCGAAAGGGCATCGCTTCACCGCGACCGGAAACAGCGATTCGCACAGCGCGGCCGCTGAGGCAGGCCTTCCGCGCACCTATTTGAACGTGGGTGAGACGGCGAACGGTTCGATGCGTGGGCTGTCTGAAGAGGCGATGATGAACGCCCTCCGCAAGGGCAAGGCGTTCGTCACCAACGGCCCGATCATTGAAGTGACGATCAACGGCAAAGGGTTGGGTGAGGAAGTCGTCGCTGCCGATGGGACGATCACGATGAAGCTGACGGTGAAGGCGGCGAAGTGGATCGACGTACGGAAGATCGTGGTTCGCCGCGGGGGGCGAGATCAGGGCACGAGCCCGTTGGTGCTCGATACGATCAACGTCCCCGCGAGCCAGGAAATCATTCGCTTCGATGGTGAGCTGCACCCGCGCGTGTACCAGGGCATCCCCGACGACTCGTTCGTGGTGATTGAAGTCTTTGGCGAAAAGTCGATGTGGCCGGTCTTCACCCCCCGCGAGTTTGCTTCGATTCAGATAAGCGACGCGGTGGGGGTCATCGGTGGTGCGTTTGGATTTGGCAACAAATACGGAAAGTACCAGCCGACTCCCAGCGACCAGGTGCGCCCCTATGGGTTCACCAATCCAATCTGGGTCAACCGCACCCGGAAGCAAGCGCTGACCCGCGCGAAGCCGGTGTTGCCCGTGAGTAACTCCGAGCCGTTCTCTGCGCGCACCATCAAGGACGTGCGGAAGATTTTCGCCAACTTCCATTCCGACCCTCAATGATTGGGCTCATCGCCGCCTTGGTGTTGGCTCACCCTCAGGGCTTCCACAAGCGGGTGACGTTCGAGCTGTGGAGCACCTCGATCAACGGCCTGGTGGTGATGGACATCGACAGCGGCCAACGGTGTGCGTTGCTGCGCGCGGGCGCCGATGTCAACCGCGATGGTGTGCTGGATTCGAACGAGGCGAAGGTTCTGAAGAAGAAGCTCGCCACGATGTCGACCCGCGCGCTGAAGCTGTGGATCTCGGGGCATCCGGTGGTGGTCGAGGTCAGGGACACCAAGCTCACCCTGAAGGGCGATAGCCGGGTGAGCCCGACCGGTGTTTCAATCGCCGTGCTGCTCACGGCGCAGCTGCCGTATGCGGTGACGCCCGGGATGTCGCTGGGGCTCGAGGACATCGCGCCAGACTCTTCTCACGTAGAAGTCGAGGTGTTTCAGCATGGTTTGCCTGATGCAGGGCCGTTGCCAGAGCTTCGGCGTTCGGTGAAGTCGGCTGAGCGTGTCACTGTTCGGTTGGGCCCGCTGGCATCCCCTTGACCCCTTTGGTATGGGGCGGACGCTTTTTCAATCCTCACAGGGCGGTAGGCAGTGACTGATCAGAATTCGGGTGGTTTCGGGGGCGGTCCCAAGAAGCCGAAGGCAACCTTCGGCGACGTGATGCTGGGAATTCCCTCTGGTCGCGGCGGCGAGTCGGACAAACCTAGGGATCGTGGTGGCAAGGATCGCGGCGGCAAGGATCGTGGCGGAGGCCCCCCGGGCGGCAACCGAAATGATCGTGGTGGCGGCGGTCAGCGGTCAGATCGCAATGGTGGACAAAGCGCGGCGCCAGCGCAGAAGAAGCCCGAAGAGAAAAAGAGCGGCCCGATGGTCACCGTGCGCCGCGCGAGCGGCGTGGTTGAGACCCGGCAGATTGAAGAGCTTCCTGAGAAGGGCGCCAGCGTTGAGGCGACTGCTCCTGTGGCCGATGAGAAAGCGCCGGCTCCGGTTCCGGTTCCGGTTCCGATGGTGACAGTGATCGCGAAGCCGAGCCCCTTGTTCGACGATCATCCCGAGGCGCAGAGCTTCGCTGAGATGTTCGAGCATTCGGCGAAGGCCGAAGGCGGAATGCCCAAGCGCGTTCAGCTGAAGATCGGCGACAAGGTGAAGGCGAAGATCTTCCAGCTTGGCGCAGACACCGCTTTCCTCACCCTCGGCGGCAAAAGCGAGGCGATGATCGACCTTGGTGAGCTGAAAGACGAGGAAGGCATTCTGCGCCTTGGCGTCGGCGACGAAGTCGAAGCGCACGTGGTTGAGACGGGCGCCCGCGGAATCATCCTCTCGCGCAAGCTGTCGAAGGGCGCCGCGTCGATGTCGATGCTCGCCGAAGCCCGCAACTCGGGGATGCCGGTCGAAGGCCTGGTGTTGGCGGTCAACAAGGGCGGCCTGGAAGTGGCTGTTGGCGAAGTTCGGGCGTTTTGCCCGTCGCGTCAGGTCGATGTGCGGTTCGTCGAGAAGCTCGACGGCTATGTCGGCGAGAAGCTGCTGTTCCGGGTGACTGAGGTCAAAGAGCGCAACGTCGTTCTGTCGCGGCGCGCGATCCTCGAGGAAGAGCAGAAAGAGAAGGCCGTCGAGCTGCGCAAGACGCTGCAAGTCGGAGCGGTGCTCAGAGGCAAGGTCGTCGGTGTCCAGGCGTTCGGCGCGTTCGTCGATCTCGGTGGGCTCGAGGGGATGATTCCCGTCAGCGAGATGTCTCACCTGCGCGTCGGCCACCCCAGCGAAATCGTGAAGATCGGCGACGACGTCGAGGTCGCGGTCGTGCGAATGGACGAGGCGGATCCGAACTCGCCAGACAAGGCGAAGCGAAAAGAACGGATCTCGCTCTCGATGCGATCCTTGCTCGAGGACCCATGGACGGCCGCGCTCGAGAAGTACAAGGAAGGCGTTCGCGCGAAGGGCAAGGTAGTGCGGATCAAGGACTTCGGCGCCTTCGTCGAGCTCGAAGCGGGCATTGACGGCTTGATTCACATCTCGGCGATGAGCGCACGGCGCATCGCGCACCCACGCGACGCGGTGAAGATTGGTGAAGAGATCGAAGTGGTGGTGGAGAAGGTCGACCCGGCCGAGCACAAGATCGGTTTGAGGCTGGTGAAGGACGGCACTCCGGTCGGTCAGGGAGTAGCGGCGTCCGAGTACCCACAGGCTCCGACGAACGATTCGGCCCCGGGTACGACGCCAGCAGCAGCGCGGCCAGTTCGCCCGCCGGCGCCGAAGCGCGGCACCGTGGTGACCGGCAAGGTCGAGCGGATCGAGCAGTACGGTGTCTTCATCGCGTGGGAAGGTGGCAAGGGTCTGGTGCCGGCCAGTGAGACGGGCACCGAGCGCGGAACGGATCTGAAGCGCGTGTTCCCGATGGGCACTGAAGTGAAGGCTGAGATTATCGAGGCCGAGGGCAACAAGCTGAAGCTCTCAATCGTCGCCGCGGTTCGCACCGAAGAGCGTGCGGATCTCGAGGCGTGGAAGAAGACCCAGAAGCCGGAAGGTGGAGGCAAGAGCGGACTGGGCACTTTGGCCGACAAGTTCAAGGGTCTGAAGCTCAGCTGAGCTGGGTGGTTGGACTTCGCGAGCGCGCCGCCTGAGAGGGCCGCGCGCTCTGTCGTTTGTGTGGCCTGACGAAGACGAGCGCTTCGCGCTGGCTGAGGCGGAGCGTTTTTCTGCCGCGAGACGCTCGTCGAAGGCTTTCGGGTTTAAGCTAAAGCCGCTGTGAATCGTGTCGCGCTTTCGATTCTGTTCTGTGCCGTTACCGGATGCGCGTCGATGCGTGCGCGGAACGATGGGCGCCGTCTGGATGAATTGATCGTCGCTGCCAAGGCGCAGAACCTCGAGCTGCCGGATCCGCTGATTCTCAGTCCATCGGTGCAAGAACGGGTGCTTCAGCAGGTCAGCCGGGAAGGCACCGAGCTCGAACGGATCAAGCGTCTGCACCGGTGGTTGCGTGACGCGAGCGGGCTCGGTTTTCGCTACGACGCGCTTCACACCCGCACTGCGAGTGACGCGTACGCCGCGCGATCGGGCGACTGCCTTTCGTACGCCCACCTGTTCAACGCCCTCGCGCGGTTCCTGCGGATTCCGGTCAACTACGTTCGCTACCGCGAAGCGCAGACCTACGAAGAACGAAACGGGCAGTTCCTCGTCGTGTCGCATGTTGCGAGCCTCTACAACGACCACCGGGTGACGGTGCTGGTCGATCTGACGGGCGATGCGTTGAGTTCTCGGGTGTCGGACTACGAGTTGTTAGGGGACGACGAGGCTGCAGCGCTTCACT
>JANOHG010000759.1:0-3350 GCA_031406375.1 Archangiaceae bacterium
GCGCGGTGATGTAGTTCGGCACCGCCCAGGGGATGATCAGCAGCACCCGGAAGACCCC
Organism: Archangiaceae bacterium; assembly: GCA_031406375.1. GTDB lineage: Bacteria > Myxococcota > Myxococcia > Myxococcales > Myxococcaceae > JAGSPQ01. The sequence continues at coordinate 59 of JANOHG010000759.1, forward strand.
CCGCAGCCGCAGCAGCGGAGACTTGAGCACCATCGCCAACCCGAGCCCAACGCCGACATGCAACACGACGTTCACCGCCGTCCACAGCAAGGTGACCACCAACGTGAAGTAGAACGAAAGCGGCTCGGTGATTGAGTAGCCACGCGACGCGAGGATGTCGATGAAGTTGGCGAGCCCGACGAAGCGGTACGTGCCCGCATCATGGTGAAACAATGACAGGCAGATGCCGACCGCGAAGGGGATGATCACCAACACCAGCAGCCCCGCAGCCGCCGGAAAGACGTAGATCAACCCACGCGCCGCTTCAGGATATTTGCGCGCGAAGCTCTGGCGGGTGCGTCGCCGCCACGCGAGGCCAGCCGTGGCGAGCAGCCCTGCTAAAAACACCAGCAGGTACGGCAAGGCCGAAGCATCCGGCGGCGGCTCGCGGTGAAGCGCCCGGTACCTGCGTTCTGCCAACGCGCCCCCTTCTTCCGGCGTCGAAAGGCCCTGCAGCACCGCGCGCAGGGTGAGCTTCATCGGTTCCCACGCCTTCGTCATTTCCAGCGTATTGGGAGTCGGCGTCGCCTGCAGCGCAGCCTTGCGAAAGGAAGAGATGACCTCGTCGCTCTTCACCGTCGGATCCTCGTACGCCGCGAGCGCAGCTGGAATCTGCCGGCCCAGCACTGCTCGGGTGACGGCTGCGGGAGAATCAGACAGGAACTTCGCCAGCGCCTGCGCGCGCTCGGGCTGGGCGGACTTTGATGACACGAAGGCTGCTTCGACTCCGAGGAAGGGGCGCATCGGCAGTGCGGTCGCGCTCACCGTCGGCAAGGGGCTAATCGCGTAACGGACCTGCCGATCGATTTCTCCCGCGAACCACGGGCCGCTGATCACCATCGCCGCGCGGCCGTCGTTGAACAGCGACTTCACCAGCGCGCCTGACGCTTCTTGCGGCATCGACCGCGCGTCCTGCATCGCGCGGATGAACGCGAGCGAACGCGCCATCTGCGGCGTGTCGAACTGGGTCTTCCCATCAGGGCCAAACAGCTCGCCGCCAAACCCAGCGAGAATTGGAGCGTGGAAGTAGAAGTCTCCTGCCTCGTAGGCGAGTCCAAACCGGTTCTGCTCGGCGTTCGAAAGCCTGGGCAACATCGCCAGCAGCGCGTCGGTCGTGGCTGGGGCGGCGTCCACGAGCGCGAGGTTGTGGAAGAGCGCCAGGCACTTGAGCGACAACGGCCACCCGTAGTGAATCCCGTCGACCTCGAGCGCGTCGACCGCTGGCCTCAAGTATTCTTTGGCGAACGTCGGGAGCTTCGAAGGCGCGACCACCGCCAGGCGAACGAACTGTCGCAGCCTCTCATGCGCGAAAATGAAAACATCAGGGCCTGCGTTGTGCGGAATTGCGCTGGTGATTTTCGAGCTGAAGGCGTCGTAAGGCACCGCGAGCAACTCGACCTCGTGGCCCGTCGCCGCGGTGAATTCTTTGGCCAGCTGCTGCAGCGCTTGCTCTTCGCCGCCGCGGTACGCGTGCCAGAGCTTCAATGGCGCCGCCGAAGCAGATCCCGCGCACAGCAGCGCGAGCAATGCCGAAAGTCTCACGCCTTTCGCTCGGCCAAAGGGTGGCGCAGCGCCTTGGAACCGTCTGAAGAGAACAGGTGCGTCACGTCTCCTTGCGGTTGCACCTTCACCGTCTGGCCGACTTCCACCAGGCCTTCGAACCGAGCCACCAACGGGCCGTCGGCCGTCTTCAAGAAGGCGAACCCGTCGAAGCCGAGGCGTTCGACCGCTTCCACTTCTCCGGTAAACGGACCGTCGGCCGCCAGCCGCAAATCTTGCGGTCGCAATCCGACCAGCAAGTCGCCGGTCGCTTCGGCCGGCGCCGGCAAGGTAAAGCCTGCTCCGCGCAGCAGCGCACCCTCTCGCCGCGCCGGAAGGATGTTCATCGATGGCGAACCCAGAAAGGTCGCGACGAAGCGGTTGGTAGGTCGGTGGTAGAGCTCAAGCGGAGCGCCGAGCTGCTGCAGCACGCCTTGGTTGAACACTGCGACCCGGCTGGCGAGCGTCATCGCCTCGACTTGATCATGCGTCACGTAGAGCATCGTCACGCCCAGTCGGCGGTGAAGTCGCGCCAGCTCTCCACGCATCGCCACGCGAAGTGAAGTGTCGAGGTTGCTCAGCGGCTCATCGAACAGGAACAGCTTTGGGCGGCGCACGATTACCCGACCCATCGCGACCCGCTGACGTTGGCCTCCCGAGAGCGCTTTGGGCTTGCGATCCAGCAGCGCTGAAAGCTCGAGCAATGCAGCCGCGTCATTCACCCGCGCGGCGATTTCCGCGGGGGGCAGCTTTCGCAGCATCAGCCCGAACGCCAGGTTCTCGCGTACCGTGAGGTGGGGGTAGAGCGCATAGCTCTGGAACACCATCCCCACGTCGCGATCGCGCGGAGGCACCTCGTTGACCCGCCTACCGTCGAATGAAATCTCGCCCGCGTCGCACTGCTCGAGCCCAGCGATCAGCCGCAACAAGGTCGTCTTGCCGCACCCCGAGGGGCCGACCATCACCAGAAACTCGCCGGGGTGGATCTCGAGGTCCACGCCCTTTACGATCTCGTTGTCGCCGAATGATTTTCGAATTCCCGCGAGCTTGACGGCCGACATCGCGCGCACCCTACTGCCCGCTCACCCCTATGAAAGTGAAATCCGTCGGCCGCTATCCATCACCAGCGGTTCAATGCTTTAGAGCGCGCTGTGCGAGCCCTCGTTTTTCTCTGCTTCCTGCTGCTGGCCTCTTGCGAGCAGCGTGAGTATTCCAGGCTGTACCACACCGAATCGAGAGCTCCGTCGGTTGACGCCAAGGCGATCGAAAACCTCGACACGCTGGGGCCCACGCTTCTCGACAAGGGGATCAACTTCTCGGTTTATTCCGAGCGCGCTGAACGGATCGAGCTGCTGCTTTTCGATGACCCGGAATCGAACTTCCCGACCCGGCAGTTCCCGATGCAGCGGTTTGGCGATGTCTGGAACCTATTCGTCGAAGGCATCGGCCTGGGCCAGCACTATGGCTACATCGCGTGGGGCCCCAACTGGAAGTACGACGTGGCGTGGTACCCGGGGTCGATCAAAGGCTTCGTCAGCGATGTCGACTCTGACGGGAATCGGTTCAACCCCAACAAGCTGCTCTTCGACCCGTACTCGAAGGCGATGCACCGCGATCACGACTGGTCGAAGGGAAACCTCGCCTCGGGGCCACGACGCACCGAAGTGACCTACGCCAGCACCGATTACGAAGTCGGCATCGAAGACAGCAACGA
>JANOHG010000777.1:0-7576 GCA_031406375.1 Archangiaceae bacterium
CCACGTCGGCGAAATACCCTGAGCTGCTGCAGCTGCTCGGAGCACTGAAGGTTCCGTTGCTCGTGGCGGGTCGGCTCACGACCGTCCACGCGCAGGAAAACGGGCGACCAACCGGCGACATCGCGGTGGTGTTGAGGTTGACCGTCGTGTTCGGGGTCACCGTTTGATTCGAAGGACACGAAGTCACCGGGCCACAGGTGCCGTTGTCGATCGTCCCGTTGCAGTCATCATCGAGGCCGTTGCAGGTCTCAACCGCCGCGCTGCCAGGCTTGCACGACTGCGGGGCGCCGTTCACGCAGGCGGCGACAGTGCGGGCACACGCGCCAACGCCGCACGCGAGGCTTCCCTGCCCTTCATCCGTCGCCCCGTCGCAGTCATTATCCACGCCGTCGCATACCTCGGCTGCCGCACTTCCGGGCAGACACGCCTGCGACGCGCCACCCATGCAGGCGAGAATCGTTCGCGCGCAGGCACCAACGCCACACGACCGGCTGCCCAACCCTTCGTCGGTCGACCCATTGCAGTCGTTGTCCGCGCCATCGCACACCTCGGCCGCGCTGGGGCCAGGAGCACAGACTTGCTCGACGCCTCCAACGCACGCCGTGATTGTCCGCGCGCAAGCACCTTGACCGCACGAGAGAACACCAAGTCCGTCGTCGACCATGCCGTTGCAGTTGTCGTCCAACCCGTTGCATGTCTCGGCGCCACTGAGGCCAGGGACGCAGGCTTGCGCTGCGCCCGCCACGCAGGCAGCCACGGTACGCGCGCAGACGCCGACGCCACATGCGAGCGCCCCAAGCCCGTCGTCGACCACACCGTTGCAATCATCATCGGACCCATTGCAAACCTCGGTCACGGGCACGACCTGCGCGCCGCACGCGCCCCAATTTCCGCCGCCGCAGCTCTGCGTGCCGCTGTGGCACAGGCCAACGTTCGCGGTCGACGGCGGCCCGCTGTAGCAAGCGCGCACCTGGCCATCGGTGCAATTGCAGCCTTCGTCGATCATCCCGTCGCAATCGTCGTCCACGCCGTTGCACGATTCGGTGGCGGCAGCTCCGGGGCTGCACGTCTGCGCAATGCCCCCGACGCATGCGCTCACCGCACGCTGGCAAATTCCCAATCCACAGGTGATCACCGCCAGACCTTCGTCTGTCTGACCGTTGCAGTCGTTGTCGACTCCGTCGCAGATCTCAGCAGCCGGAGCCCCCACGACGCACAGCGCAGTCGTGGCATTCGCGCAGCTCGCAACCGTGCGCGCGCAGGCGCCGACTCCGCAGCTCAAGCTCGGCAACCCGTTGTCGATCAACCCGTCGCAGTTGTCGTCAATGCCATTGCAGGTTTCAACCGTCGGAATGCCCGGCGTGCACACCTGCAGCGAGCCAAAGATGCACGTCGCAGCGCTGCGCGCGCAGGCTCCGAGGCCGCAACTCAAAGTTCCCAAGCCGTCATCGATTGAGCCATTGCAGTCGTCGTCCAGCCCGTTGCAGACCTCGCTGCTCGGCCCCCCAACAGTGCACGTTTGCGACTGGCCGCCCTGGCACGCGTTGACCGATCGCGCACAGCTTCCGATTCCGCAGTTGAGAACAGGAAGACCGTCATCGACGAGCCCATTGCAGTCGTCATCGATGCTGTTGCAGAGCTCGACCGACGAAGAACCGGGGTTGCACATGCGTGGCATCCCCATCATGCAAGCGGGAATCGATCGCGCGCAGGCTCCTGCGCCGCACGACAGAGGTTGAAGCCCTTCGTCAATGTTGCCGTTGCAATCGTTGTCGAGGCCATCGCACGTCTCTGCGGTAGGGCTCCCCGGCACGCAGACATTGCTCGCACCCGCGACACACCCAAACACCGCTCGCTCGCACGCGCCGACGCCACACTTCAAATCCGAAAGGCCGTCGTCCGCGATGCCGTTGCAGTTGTTGTCCTTGCCGTCGCAGATCTCAGGCGTGGGGCCAATCGTTCCCACGCACGGCCCAAACGCCCACCCGCCATCGCCCTCTTCGCACGTCGTGGTGCCAAGTTTGCATTCTCCTAACTTGCTCACTCCGCACGAAAGGATGAGCAGTGGCGTGCACGCGGGAGGTGGCCCCGCATCGGGAATGCCGCCATCGACTGGTTTCACCTGAATGCAGTCGCCCGTGCTCTTCACGCACTGCTGACCGTTGCTGCAATCCTCGTCACTCACGCAAATCTTCAAATGGCCCGCGTCTTCAATCGTCGGCGCGGCACAACTTCCGGACCTGCATTGCTTGCCCAGCGGGCACTGGAGATCCGAACGGCACTCGGCGGTATCGCGGCCGCCATCTGCGTCACCCGAGACGCGTGACCCACCACAACCCGCAAGAATTGAGCAAACGACGAGCAGCGTGTGGCGATCGATCATGTTGAGATTTGGCGCGAAGACTGCCGCACGACGGGTTTGCCGCGTAACCTATACCGATCGCCGTCTCGTCCGCACGAAGGCCGCCGCCAGCGCCAGCAGCAGGAAGCCGCCACCGCCGCTTCCCGCGTTGCAGCCGCAACCCGCCGCGGGCAACGCCGTCGCGGTGAGGGTGACGTCGGTTCCAGTCAGCATCACCTTCCCCGTCGGCCGGGCCGCCGCGAGCAACGGCACCTTCGCCAGGTAGGTAATTCGGATTGAGCCCGACGCGGGCAGCGACAGGTCGGCCACCACGAACTCATCGCCGACCACGCTCGCCTCTCGCGTCACGCCCGCCAGCCGCACGCTTCCAAGAATGGGATCCAGCCCCCCCAGCGATTCGCGAAGCACTGCTCCGGTGACGGCGCAGGCAGTCGAGTTGGTCAGGGTCACCTCGACTCCAACCGCCTCTTCTTCCCGCGCGACCGGCACATCGGTGCGGTGCGCGATTTGAACGAACCGAGTGGGAACCATTCGGATTCGCCGCGACGCGGTCGCCGTGTTGTCAGCGCCGACTGTGGCGGTAACCGACCACCCGAGTTCCTGCCCAGCCAGCGTTTGCAGATCCTGAGAGAGGGTAGCGAAGCGCAGCCGCGAGCCGCCATCGGAAGAAACGACCAACGCTGGCCCATGGTCTTGCGTCCAGCTGAACTGCTGAAGTGCACAGTCGGTTGGCAGCACGTCCAACTCGAGCTCTGCGCTCGCACCGTGCTCGCACGACACTGGGACAAGGCTCACCTTCAACGCGGGCACCCTCGCCTCGATTCGCCCGGTGTCGAAGGCGTAGCGCGCGGTCGGCCCATAGCGCGCCCCCGCATCGTCGGTGAGTGATGCCGTCGCGAGGAAGCTGCCGCCCGAACAACCACCCGTCACGTCCACCGACCACCCGCCTGGCACCCCAAGGTTGTCCTTCGAGCTCACGGATCCTCCGTCGGGCCGGGTAACAATGACGTTTGCGCGCAGAAAGCGATCCGCCTCGCAGCTTCCATTGGTGCCAAACGAGCCCACCAGCCTGCTCATCGTCGCGTCGTACGAAAATCCCGCATCGAACGAGGTGACTTGAGTCCACGTTGGCACCAACTGCACGCGCAGGCTTCCTGCGAGATCCGACAGTTGAGGGGGAATCGTGTTGAGCCTCCGCGTGGCAAGCGCAAACACGGTTCCAGTCACGCAAGCGTTGGTTGAGAACACCGCGAGCTGGTTTGCGCTGGTCGCTACAGTCACGCCCGGAACGCCGGCATCGATGGTCCAGATCAGCTCGGTGCTGGGAAAATTCGTCGCCGACTGACACACGTGCACCGCCGAAGCGTCGGGCCCATAGCCTGCGTCGGTTCCTGCCGGCTGAGTGACGGTGGCAGGAATGAAAACCGGAGCGTTCGGTTTTCCCCACGGCCGAACGGTAACGGGCAGGCTGACCGATGCGTCGGCGCTGCCCACCCCAGAAAGCGTGAACGTCTGCGGCGTGTCGCGGCAGAAGACGCTGGGTGGCGTCACCGAAACCCCAGCCGCTTCGGGTACGAGTCCAAACAACCCGCCATCGGGCGCGATCGACCAGCTGAGCGCGGGAATCGTGCAGCCAGAATCTGGCGGATAGCTGACGACGACGCTCGCAGCGGGATCGCCGGCAGTGAAGTCGAGCGACGCAGGCATCGAGAGCAGTGCTGGGATCTGCGGCGGCATCCCCGTTACCGTCACCGGGATCGTAATCTGCCGATCGTGCGCCGCCAGCCCGTCTGAGAGCATCGCGACCAACGGATTAGCCATCGTAACCGCGCCGCAGCTGCCCACCGGTGGCGCCACGACGGTGATGCTGCGCGGGTCGCCGCCATCCCAGGAATAGCCACCACTCACCCACGTCACCCAAATCGGATCCCCATCGCGATCGCCCGCGTCGAGCACGTAGGTCGCCGTGCCTCCGAGAGGAACGACCGCCGGGCGAAGATCAGAAGCCGGCGCAAAGTCATTGAAGTAGGCGAAGACATTCGGGCCGGTGGTGGAACTGGTGATCGCGACACAGAAACGCGGATCGTGACAGGTGGCGCGAACGATTGGGCCGACGAAGCCGGCATCTTCGGTTCGCAAGACCCAGTCTCTTCCCAGCGCGTTCGGGTTCGGGACGGGGCTGTAGATCTGATTGCCCACGGTGAGCATGCCGAAGCCGATTCCATTCGCGCTGCCTCCACTCGCGCTGAAGCTCACCGTTCGGTAGGGGCGCAGGGGAGCGTTGGTCGCGCTGAACGCGCCGGTGGTGAGCGCGTCGTTCAGTAGAACTTGCCCGCCGTCGTTCACGACCAGCGCCGCCGGACCTCCATCGCGGTCAAATAGAGCGACGTCTCGAATGCCGCCAACAGCAAAGGTGCGAAAGGTGCCTCCGTCGAGAGCGATCGCGAGCGCAGCGCCGGCTCCGGGCGAGTAGGCCCACGCCGCGTACTCCGCACCATTCGGGATTGAGAGCACTGACAGCGGGCTCTCGGTGTGAGCCAAGTCAATGAACCCAGGTGTCAGCAGCGACCAGTCGCCTGTCAGTGTTCCCCTGGTGGGATCTGTGCGCTGAACCCGCAGCGTGCCGCCTCCAAAGTTCCGCCACGCGTAGGCGTAGATTGCGCCGCTGGGCACGCTTCGAAGCCTGCCACTGAGTACCGCAGCACCATTGAGCGGAAGGCTGACGACGGGGCAAGAGCCCGAGAACAGCAGCGTCGCGTTGGGCAGCAAGCCAATCAGACAGCTGGGTGGGCGCCAGGTCGCGCTGACGAAGTCTCCGATGAACGACAGCTGCGCGCCAAAGCCTGCATCGCTGCTGCCCGCGAAGACCGACATCGCGCCCGACGGATCCGCCGAAGACACGACTGCCATTCCCGCGTCGACGGTGTCGACATCGGTTGGGGTGCCCAGGATCTGAGCGGACCTCCAGGTCGCATGAGCAGGCAGCGCGACCAGCAGCGCGAGGAGCGCGGGCCGCATCAGTACGCCGCCTCGGCGCGAAGGTAGGCGCGGTTTCTCGAATCGGGCGCTCCATCGTTGAGACCCAGGCCGCTGAAGCCGAAGGCGGTGAAACCAGCGGCAAGCAGAAAGTTCTCGTTGAAGCGCCACCCGACCTCTGCGCGAATCGCGGTCAACTGCCCATCTGCCGCCTGCGAACGCCGCGCGAGCTCGGCCGCCAGCTCGAGGCCGCCCACCACGCGCACCGCGGGCCGCAACGACGCGGACAACAGCAGCGTGCGCGCGCTCTGAATGCCTGACCAGGCGGCGTGTATTCCAGCGCTCAGCGTGAAGCGCGAACCCAACCGAAGCGACGGCATCAGCGACACCAAATCGAGGCTTCTCTCAGCGAAGCCACCCTGTGAGGGAGGTGCAAGCTCTCGCTGCAGAGTGTAGCGCGCCACCACCGCCCCCCAGGAAGGTCGCCAAGCCACCGACACCGTCCCCTCGAGTAATCGGGCGATCATCGACGCGCCCTCGCGGGTGTGCGCGAACTGAAATCGCGTCGCACCGCTGACGCTGTCCACGATGCGCACCTCGCCGCCCCCTGCCGCGACCCACTGCGTTTGCGCGCCTTGCGTGCGTACCTCGCCGCGGCCGAAAACCCGACCCGACTGTCGAACCAGCGACGCGGTGAATCCGCCCGCGTCGCGGGTCACCGCCATCGACGGAGCGTCATCGAGCACGCGTCGCAGGCCGCGCTCATAGCGCGCAGTGACCGAGAATCCGCCGCCAAGCTCCTGGCTCAAGCCGACCGCGCGCGCGAGCCTGAGCGCGTTCGCATCATGCGCTGCGACATCCTCGACGAACACCGCTGCGTTCGACCCCAGCTGTTGTCTTGCACCGACGACGGTTCGTGATTCGCCGACCGACGGTGCATCTGCATCGAAGGAGTGGCCGCCGTAGTGGGTGACGTCTGCGTCTTTGAAGCTGGCGTTTCCCCACACCTGGGGTCCGAGCACCGGGCCCCACCCTGCTCGCACGCCGAGATCGAAAGCCGGGGTTGGCTGCAGATCCACTCCGGCCGAGCTGAACGAATCGTCCCACTTTCCGGGGCCACTTCCGCGCTCGAGCACCCGTTGTTTGTGGGCGGCGATCACCGTGAGCCAATCGGTGATGCGAAGCCGGCCCGAGACGCCGACCGAGGTTCGACCACCGGTGCCTTCGGTAACTGCGAGCTCGGCGTCGCGCGCCTCGAGGCGAAGCCCCCACCGTTCGGATTCCCACCCTGCCCCGCCGCCCAGATTCCGCGCGTGGATGCTGACGGTCGAAAACGGCGCGCGTGGGTCTGTTCCGATTCGATCGTCGAACAAGCCGGTCACAATCACCGGCCCCAGCGGTTGACGAAAGCGCGCAGAGAGCTGCTGGAACACCACCCGATCGAAGTGTGAGGAATCCGAGAAGCCTTCGCTTCGACGACGAAAGGCGGCATCGAAGAACCCCTTGCCAAACAGCCCGCTGCCTCTGGCGCGAACGGTTACAGCCCAGCCTTGGGTGCTCGCGAGCGTGGCTGCCGGTCGCCGAAACGACAGCCCGCCGTCGTCACTCAAGCCAAGACCTTCCGACACACCCTCTGAACGGGCGAACTCGGCCGACAGCGACACCGGGCCAATCGGCGCAAACGCTCGTGCGTGAAGAAGTGAGTACCCGACGCCCCGTTCGCTGACGCCTCCAGCTGCGAGCGTGACGGGGCCGATTCTGCCTGACAGCTCTCCGCCCAGCGCCGACCCCCGCGAAAGCGCCAACTCGGTGTGCTCGTAGTCGACCCGCAGCACTGGCGCATGACCCGCCGTCGGCGCCTCAAACCCGAGCACCGCTGGTGAGGCCATCAGCGACAGCGGCTGGGCAAGCAGGATCCGGCCCGACAGGTAGTCGATGCTGTAGTCGCGGCCGCGCTGCAGGTGCTTTTCCCCCACCGGAAGGCCGGTAATTCCGTCGTGAAGCTCGACTCGCACCAGCTCGCTTCCCTGAACGACGCCGAAGTTCGAGAGGTAATAGAGGCTGCCACCGGTCGACTCGAAGCGCTCGTGCGCCGGGCGCCGCGCGAGACCGGTGGTGGGGTCTGCTTCGGTCGGGGCTGCGAACCCGCGAACCCGAACCTGAGCGAGCTTCTCGTCGGGAGACCGCACGTCCAGGAACCCGCCGAAGACTGCGCGGTGGTACCGCCCCACTTCTGCG
>JANOHG010000077.1:0-1101 GCA_031406375.1 Archangiaceae bacterium
ACGATCGCCACCTTCGCGCCTTGCTCGAATGCAGCCAACCCTTCAATCCACTGTCCTGTGCCGTGGCCTTTGGGCTCTTTGCGAACGTAGAACGCATGCAGCGGATGCTGCTGCTGATGGCTGACGAGGCTCACCGCCGACGCGATGGGGTCGGCGCCCATCGTCAGCCCACCCACCCCGACGGCTTCGGGCGCGAACTTGAGAATCGCGGCGCACAGCAGATGCCCAACGAGGTAATGCCCTTCGGCGAGCAACGCGGTTCTCTTGCAGTCGATGTAGAAGTCGGACTCGAGCCCGGATGACAACACCACCTTCTGCTTCTTGAAAGACCGTTCGGTGAGCAACGCCAACAGCCGTTCACGCGTGGGGGCAGGCAGACTCACTTCTGGCCCTCGAGAAACTCGACCAGCTGGCTCGAATACTTGAGCTGCTTGAGCAGCTCGTCGCGGCGGGTGCGATCGAGATCGCCGAAGACATCGGCCAGCAGCGACAGATCCTGATTGATGTCGCCAAGCCGCGCAGTGACGTCGCTGGCGAGCTCGTCGGCATCAACCTCTTCTTCCTCTTCTTCTGCACCCTCGCCTTCTTTGTATTCCTCGGGAGCCAGGCCATCGTCGTCGGCCAGCGCTTTCTCGAGCATGTCGCGCGCAGCGGCGGTCAGTCGACCATCGAGCAACAGCAGCTCGCGGTAGGCCGACAGCTCAGAGCGCCGCACCGGTTGGGAATGAATGCTCTCGGCGAGTGCGAGCAGCGTGGCGTCGTCGTCCGACAGGTCGGTGTGAACCCGCGCAAGTACCTTCTCGCGCTGCAGGAACTTCAGCGCAGCGACTCGCCGAAAACCGGTGATGACGACGAAGCGATCTGAACTCTCGGGGCGCAGATCGACGGGGAACAACTGCCCCAGGCGCGCAATGTCGGTGGCTAACCCTGAGATGTCGCCCTCGGCCTGGGCCCGAACGCGAAACCGCTCGTCAATCTCGACCCGATCCAGCGCCACCAGAGCCGGTGCAACGTGATGACGGCGAGGAGGTTCCGGCACCGAAGAAGGAGGTTCCGGCACCGAAGAAGGAGGCTCCGGCACCGAAGGAGGAGGCTCCGGCA
>JANOHG010000854.1:0-8961 GCA_031406375.1 Archangiaceae bacterium
CGCAGAATCAAAGGCTCTTCCTCTGCGCGATCTCGAGGAATCAAGACATCGATCGAACGACCCACCATCTCTGCTGCGGTGTAGCCAAACATTCGCTGCGCTGCCAGGTTCCAGCGCGTCACCGTGCCGCTAAGCGTCTTGCTGACGATGGCGTCGTCGGCCGATTCGACGATTGCATCCGCCTGCTGGCACAGCACGTCGTGCAAGAGGCGTTCGGCCTGATTCCGTTCTAAGGGAACCAACACCTTCTCGGCCTTCCTGGCCGCCCTGCGCAGCAGAAAGCTGAGCAGTGCTGCGGAAGTTGCCACGAACGCAAACCCGCTGAAGACAGTCACCCGCCCACGCAGAGCTGCGTCTGGGACAAGCGAACGCAGCACCCCCTCGGAAATGGCGAGCCAGGCTGCGCCGCTCACCGCGTAAATGACAACGAGGGTCAGCGTCTGGCGACGGAGGCTTGCTCGCAACCCGACGTCGACGACCGCCTGCCCCAAGTCAGCCGACTGCTCGAACCTAGGCGCCCGGGCCTCAATGTCAGATTCCACGATGCACCCCCACTTCGCCGCACCTGAGGTTTATCCGAGACCTGATTAGACAAGCCAGGCCCCGTCCGCGATTCCGCTCAAGCGTGGATCACCTGCTTTGCGTCACTTTCCGTGAAATTCGCGAACCTGCTTGAACAGCAGGTTGCCGTCCGGAAGCACCTTGATTTCCATGTCGAGCGAAAGGGGCTTGTCGGTGTCGAGCCACACCGTTTTGCAGTCGCCGCCGGGGTAGTACGAAGGCTTGGCCTTGCAGTAGGCGATTTCGAGCTTCTTCGCGATGTCGACAATCTCTGCCATTCGGGCCTCACTGAGAATCGTGGTCGTCATCACCGGGTCGGCCACGGTCGGCTTAGCGTACCGGGTGGTCGTGAACCTCGGCGGGCGCTGGCCATCCGAGAACAAGGCTACGTCGAACTCAGTGATTGTTCCAGGCAACGGGTTCGTGACGAGGTTTTCCCCTTTCTGTACGGACAGCGTGTATCCATAAACGGCGTCGGTGCCGATGACGCGGGTGACAAGGACGAGGTTCGCCTGCTCGTCGCCATAGGAGGGATTGATGGTGATCCCCATTCCCGCGGTGACGTGATCGAGCCGACCAAACGTTCGCTCGACGAGCGCGCGGGAATTCCAAAGGCTCGCGTAGACCGCCTTGATGCCGCACTGCACCGACTTCGGCTTCACCTTCAGCTTGGTAACAACGCCGTTGGTCTCGGTTTCGAGCCTGCACGACAGGTCGGCGTTGTCAGCCTTCGTCGCGTCGATGCCGAAGCTGTCGTAGAGCCCAGCGCCGTTGAAGTTGGCGACGTCTTCTGAGGTTGCGCTCGATCGAAACTTGAAGTCCACGATCCCAGGGTTGACCACCTTCAGCCGCGCAGTCACATCCGCAACGAGGGTGCCAGGAACGAAGGCCGCGAGGAACCCCTTCTGCACCTCGGCGACCCGGGCATTGCGATCCACCGGCGCCAGCGTTCCCGCCTTCTCAGCGGCAATCAGACTGTCGACCTGCGCCTTGAGCGCCGCGTTCTGCGGAGCGTTGATCATGTCTCGGTAGAACTTGACCGGAATGCCGAAGCCGCGCGGGCTGAGCTCATAGCCGTATTGCCTGCTGACCGAGGTGGGGTTGTCGATTCGCCCCAGCGCACCCGCGAGTACGCCAAGGCCGCTGCTCTTGCCGCCGTACGCTTTCGAAGAGTTGAAGCACGCACTGCTGAGCGTGGGGCACAACTCGTCGAAGCTCATCAGCCGCTTGTCGTCGACGACAGGCAAAGGGATCCACGGCCCGCTCAGCTTTTCAGCGAGCTTCTGATTGATGATCTCTGGCGTCGTCGGTTCGAGGCTGAAGCCTTCGTTGGTGACCGTCAGGTGAACTGGCTTGTCCGCAAAGGGCTGGAGCACGCTCTGCGTGGGGCTCGCATCGCGAAGCACCATGTTGGGCGTGTTGCGTTCCTTCGACTTCAAGTTCACGTGAGAGTTCACGTCCTGGTAGGCGCGGGTGATCGTCCCTGCGACGACCGAAAGATCAAGCGGCAGATCATCGAACACCGGGATGTCAATCGGACGCAGCGTGTTGGAGTCAGTTGGAAAAATCTTCAGATACCCCCACGCCTCTCCGACGTTGAGCGCGACGTACTTGAGGTCGCCCAGCACCTGATCGATCGTCATCAGTGCGAATCCAAGCTGAGCGGCCTGGGCGCCAATACGCGCGAAAGTCTGCTGCGGGCCAGTGGCGACGAACGCGAGCTTCACGCCAGGGATGGTGAACGTCGCCTTCACGACTTTGAGCGCCTCAAGCAGGGTTTCCTCGGCGATCGAGTCGTCTGGGTAGAACTGCACCGCGTAGGTGAGCGCCTGAGCGTCGCCAAGCTTGTACGACTGAATGGTTCCTGCAAAAAATCGTTTGTTTGTGTTTGTGAAGTACGTCGAGTCGTTGAAGGTCGCGATGCTTTCGCTGAGCCCAAAAAGCCGCTGGGCAAAGTTGTAGTGGTATTTTGCGTAGTCCGGCGCAGCGCCGCCGACTTTGTAGTTGCCATTGATGAAGTGCATCTTGCGAGCGCTGGGAACGCGACTGTCGATGAGAAACTTGCCCGACCGGCCCGAGCTGCTCAGCCCACCCCCAGGGGTCGAGAACGCTGCGAAGGCGGCGGGTTCGGACACCACGGCCAGCCAGAGCGTGGTGTCGTAGTTCGTCGCCGCGACTTCGACAACCAGCCGCGCGGTCGACGCCCGGTAGCCAAAGAGGGAATAGTTGATCGCATCACCCGCGCTGACGGTGAGGCTCACCGTCTCGTTTGCGGTTTCGCTTTCACCCTTCGCGTCGTAGTTTGAGGCTGACGCAGCGGCGTTCCGTCGCAGGTAGAGATCGACATCGCCGGTGCCCGTCGACTTGAACGTGAGCTTGCCCGCAGCGGTCGCGGTGTAGACACCCACTTTGCTCGCGCCCTTCGTGATGGATCCGCTCGCGATGAGTTCAATCGTCGTCACCACCGGCTCGGCATCGGGGGCGCTGACCTCGAGACGGGCAGTGGAGTTCGAATACCCATAGGCCAGGAAGTGAACCGCGTCACCGACCACCACCCTAAGGCGCGCCTCTTCCGCGCTGGTGGGTCCATCAGACTTCGCGTCGAACAGCGAAGTGGACGGTTCTGAACCTTTCTTCAAGTAGAGGTCGACATCGCCCGTTCCCGCTGTGCGAAAGACGACTTCACCCGCGACCGTCGCCCGGTAAACGCCGCGCTTGCTGCCACCGGCGCTGATGGAAGTCGTCGCGAAGATAGAAGTCGTCAGCGCATTGTCGGCGATTCCCAAATCGCCAGCCGCGACATCACCCTCAGTCACCGTCGCGTACGCGCCGCCGCAAGCAGTGAGACTCATGAAAAGCAGCACAGCAGTCAGCGCGATCAGGTGTCGGGACATCGTGGCTCCAGGCGGTGTGGTTCAAGCTGCGCCGTTATCCGACATCGGCCTGATTGTCACGTCACCTTATGAGATGGTTCGCGGTGCGCAGCGCGGCCGCGTCACGGTGGTGCAACCCGCAGGTTCGCCTTCGGCCGACCTGGTTTGCCGCCCAGAGCTGGGAGGGCGGTCCTCGGCGGGCAGTGTGACGTTGAGGCGCAGCCCCCCCAACGCGTGAGGATCTTGGTCCCGGCACTGCCACCCGAGCTCTCTGCGGAACCTCCACCGCCCCCGATGTCTGGGCCGCTCCCGTCGTTGACGACGACGGACGAGCGCAGCGCCTGCCTGTGGCGCCCGAAGGAACTCAGGCGTTCACCGGCGCGACTTCAGCGTTTGGGTCAGCCCAATTAGCGCGTCGCGCGACGCCTGAATGTCCGCGATCCGTTGGCTCTCGAGCACCGCGCGAAACTGGGCGAGCATCTCTCCGAGCGCGGCCCTGGGATCGCCAACCAGCTCGACATAGAGCGCCTCAGCGCGTGCGATCGCCGTCGCGTTCGGCAGCGCCTCGCGCGGATGGAGCTTGAGATTGGCCATTCGAACCCGCGCTTGGTCCAGTTGAAGTGCAGACATCGCTCCGGGCCGCTTTTCAATCACGAAGCTCTCTTTGCGCCCTGCTGCGTGCAGATCCATCTCGACTTCGAGGATTCCGTTCAGGTCGTAGGTAAATCGAACATTAAACGGCTGGCCGGCCGGCGCGGGGGGCAAGTTTGAAAGCACGTAGTCGCCGAGCTTCTGGTTGAGCTCACAGCGAGGGTGCTCACCCTGGAAAACCTGGACGCGGATCTCTTTCTGGAAATCGGACATCGTCGAGAACCGTTCGATCCGGCTGACTGGAATCGTGGTGCCCCGCTCGATGATGGGAGAGAAGAGCCCATCGACCACCTCTCGGCCATGGCGCGCTGCGGTTGCGATGCCGAGGGAGAAAGGCGCTACGTCGGTGACGACCAGGTCTTCAACCGCCGCATCGCCCGTCTTGAGCGCCGCCTGAATCGCGGCGCCCATCGCGATCGCCTCATCCGGAGGCAGACCCTGCTGCGGTGCCTTGCCGAAGAAATCCCGCGCCAGCGCGATGACACACGGCATGCGGGTCGCTCCGCCGACGAGCAGCACGGCGTCGATCTGCGCGGCCGTCAGCTTCGCATCGCTGAGCGCGATCTCAATCGGCTTGCGCAGCCGAGCGGTCAGTGGGGCCCACAGCGCTTCGGCCTCGGTGCGCGCGATCACCGCGTCGAACGAGATCAACTTTCCATTCAGCGCCACGCCCGGCAGAAAGATGCTCGCCTCGACCCGATCGCTCAGCGCCTGACGAGCGATCTCAGACGCGGCCTTCAGGCGCGCCTTCGCGCCGAGATCGGTGACTTCCGGCAGCTTGTGCTGTGCCTGAAGCCGCGAGAGCAACTCGAGCATCAAGGCTTCATCGAAGTCCTCGCCACCCAGACGCGTATCGCCGGAGGACGACTGAATCTCGATGACCCCTTCGATGATCTCGAGAATCGTGACGTCGAAGGTGCCGCCGCCCAGGTCCAGTACCGCGATCTTCTGTTCGACGGCGCGGGCATGTAGGCCGTACGCCAACGCCGCGGCAGTCGGCTAATTGATGATCCGTTCGACCTTTAGGCCCGCAAGCTGTCCGGCCTGTCGCGTCGCTTCGCGCTGTAGATCGCCGAAATACGCAGGGACGGTGACGATCGCCTCGTCGACACGCGCTCCCAGCGCAGCCTCGGCGTCTCGCTTGAGCGCTCCCAACACCAGCGACGACAGCTCGACGGGTGAGAAGGTCTTGTCACCAAGCCGATGTACGCGATCGGTGCCCATGTCGCGCTTGAAAGCCGCCACCGAAAGCGTCGGGTGGGTGGTCAGGCGCGCCTTCGCCGCTGCGCCCACGAGCACCCGCCCCTGCTCGTCGAGCGACACAGCACTGGGGGTCAGCCGCTCGCCAAGCACGTTCGGCAGAATCTTCGGGATGCCGTGTTCGAGCACCGCCTCCAACGAATTGGTGGTGCCCAGATCGATGCCAATCACTCGTTCACCTGCCACTGGCGCCGCCATCGGATCCGTTTTGGCCAAGATCAATCACGAACGCCCGTTCCTGGTGGTCGGCCAGCAAGCGCGGCCCCGTGTGGGGTGCGGGTGCACGCGGTGGGAACGTCTGCGACGAAGATCGGTTCGTGTGAGGCGTCTTTGCTGGAAGGCCGTTGGCCAGCCACACGCCCCCGAGCAGTACACCGATGAACCAGAAGGCTCTGATCGAATAGCGCTTGCCCTTGCCAGACGATCGGACGTTCACCGAATGCGAGAGCGCAGAGATCTCGGATTTGAACACGCGCATCAGCTCGGGCGCAGACAGAAGCGCGGAGTGCGCGTGGTCGGCCTCCATGGGAAAGTGAAGCGCGAACTGCGTGAACGCGTGGCCAAGCGCTTCAGGCCCTTCGGCGATCGCGCGGGCCAATGGCGCGCGCACCAGCCGCGGCAACGTGTCAGGCAGCAGGCCCAGCTCGACCACCTGGGGCCAACGCTGGCCGACGACCTCACGCAGGAACGCGTCGTGCAGATCCGACTCGCGCAGCCAGCGCTCGTAGCGTGAGGCAACCCGCCGGGCGGGCTCAGGAGCGTCGGCTTCGTGCAAGCGCAAGACAAGCATTCCGAGCCACACCGGCGGAGGTGGCGGAGCATCAGGCTCGCGCTTGAGCGTGTCGAAGGCGAGCAAAGCAACCTCGGCCGCGCGCGCCCCTTGATCGAGGTTGCAGAAAGTGTCGCTGAGCTCCCAGAGCAGACGGCTGGGCGCCGAGCTTCCGAGCGACTGCAGATCTTCATCGGTGAGCCGGGTGGGAAACCGGAGCGCGAGATCCCACAGCGCGCTCGGAAACCGGTCCGCGGCGGCGCGAAGCACATCGATTGCATCAGGGTGGCGATCTGCCGACAGCAGCGCCCGAACCAGCCACAGCATCGCCACTTCCGATTCGGGGAGCGCCGCCGCCGCCCGCCGTGCGATCTCCAGCGGAGCTTCCACTGACGCGCCGGGTGCGAGCGCGGCGAACTCTGCGCGAAAGTCATCTTCGGTCCGCGGTCCTTGCCCCGCAGGCGGCAACGGAAGTGGCGGACTCGGAACGGATGCAGGCTGCGTGGGCGGAGGTGGTGCGAAGAAATTTTGGGCGCCGTTCTCGAGCTGACCGGAGATTCGTTCCCACGCCTCACGCGCCCGCTGAAACCCGGCCGGGTCGCTCTCGGGCTTTCGGGTCTTGACGAGCTTAAGGTACGCCCGGCGAGCGCCCGACGCATCGACCAACGACGTCACCCCAAGCTCCTGCAGCGCCTCGTCGAAAGTCACCGGCACCTCATAGCCCAAGCGCGCTCATTGTTGCCGCGGAGGTGGACCCAAAGCCGCACCGCAGTTCAGAGGTTTGCCTCAGCAGAGGCTACGCTCGCAGATGACTCAGCGATGTTGGTTGCAGGCCAACCCGAATGCAAAAGCCCGATCGCCGCCGATGAGACGCTGGGTTCCCCTCGCGGTGACGCTTTGCGCAGCGTCCGGGTGGGCGCAAAAAGCGATCGACTTCAAGCTCGGTGAATGGAAGGTGACCTACCGCGTGTATTCGCCTTCGTCGGGCGTATGCGAGGCTGAGCCGCAGTGGCTGTACGACGAGCTCGAGCAGGTGAACGGCTTGCTCGATGCCTTCCTCGTTCGGGGTGCCAGCCGCAGCGGGGCCTGGGGCGATCAACAGTTGCCGCTGCTCGCTGAGGCTGCCCGCACTTTGCCTGCGCTGGTCGAATCGCATGAAGCGAGCCTCGCGGCGCTCAAAGGCTGCAGCTTCAGCCATTCCGGCCTGTACCCGAAGCTGCTCGTGCGAGGTTTGCAGTTGGTGAAGGAAGCGAGCGCTGAGCTGGCGCGGATCCCCGAGCTGATTCGCTTCGCCAAGCACCGAGCGGAAGTTGAACGGTGGGAGAAGCAGCGCGCGGCCCTGCAGCAAAGCGCTCGCGAGACGTGCAAGGGGAAGAAAGGCAAGGTGCCGGCGATCTACTTCGCGTTCCAGGACGAGCTGCAGACACGCGTGTGGATGTTCTGCGATGGAACAGAGGTAAGGGCGCCGGCCGGCAAGCCGTTCGAGGTTCAGCCCGCACAACCAAATGATGGGCTTGAGTCAGCGGCCTACATTCAGGCGGCTCGTTTTCACTCGGAGAGTGCGACGTCGAAGGCGCCGCAGCTGTTCTGAGTTCGTCGTCAACTCGGGCTGACGTCTAGCAGGCGGCGTGGCTCAAGCTGCGCCCTTATCCGACATCGGCCTGATTGTCACGTCACCTTATGAGATGGTTCGCGGTGCGCAGCGCGGCCGCGTCAATGACTCTCACTGCAAGAATCAGAAAACGGCGAGAGTGATTGAACTCGCAGGAGCCTTTACCTGCCAAGGGTAAGTCGCCGGCGCTTGACCCGGGCATGGCTGTTCGGGTGGCGAAATGCGCCGATCGCGCGTGACTGCTTCAATGTCGTCCATCTGTTTGCCCAGCGTTCGCCGGGTCGGGGCGCTTCGTACCAGCAAGATCACTCCGAGAATCGCCGCTCCGAGGCCAATCACACTGCCGATTGCGAGCGTCACCGCCACGACGACCGAGAGGCCGACGAAAGAGTTCAAGCCCGTCATCAACACCACCATCGCCAACGCTGCCCCCCCCGCACCGACTGAGAGCAAAGCGATGGGTAGGAAGATTCCGGGGCGGAGGCTCTCGATCCGCTCGTACTCGACCCGAAGCTGAGCGCGGGTCAAGCCCTCGTAGCCAGCCGTGACGAGGGGGCCTTCATCGACCACGAGCCGAACGTGCCTCGACACACGTTCGAGTGAAACACCGGAATGAGTCGTGAGCGTCAACACCACCATCGCGGTGAACATAGTTGGCGGCACCCTACCCTGACCTTGTCGAACACCTGACCAGAAGCAGCGGCGCGCGAGTTGTGTTCTGGTAGGCGCATGGCTTGGATTTTCTCATCCGCACGCGGGCACATCGTCTCGGCCATGCTGCTCTGCGCAGGATGCGGCGACCTGGAGTCCGACCGCATCTGCTTGAACAACCCGTGCCCGGAGCAACCCAAGGTCTGCAAGGATTACGTCGCTTGCTACTACCTCACCGGTGGCAACGTCGGCAGTTTGGACTCTACCTACGGGCGCACCGGCGCATGCTGGTCGAACGGGGGCGCGGTCGCGTCGTGCACTGCCTCCTGTGGCGCAGCCTTGCCGTCACTCAAGGAATCGTTTCCGGATGCGGGCTGCAACTGAAGGCCAGAGTTCGGATTACCCGGCCGTCACTGGCCAGGTCACGTGGACCTGCCAGGGGTAGCCGGCCGGCTCACGCTCCAGCGCGTCTGCTGATAGATACCGGCGTCGATGAGCTCTACAGACGTCTACAAGACTCAGCCGCACGGTTCGACCCACGCTCCGGTGACTCCGATGGTGCGGCGCTTCAGGCTGGTTGCCGT
>JANOHG010000875.1:0-1138 GCA_031406375.1 Archangiaceae bacterium
TGCTGATCGACGAAATCGACAAGGCAGATCCCGAGTTCGAGGCATTTCTGCTCGAAGTCCTCGCCGACAACGCCGTCACAGTTCCCGAACTGGGAACCATCAAGGCAACGCACGTTCCTCGCGTCGTGCTCACCAGCAACAACGCCCGCGAGCTGTCGGATGCGCTCAAGCGACGCTGCCTGCATTTGCACATCGACTTCCCCACGCGAGAACGTGAACTGCGAATCCTCCGCAGTCGGCTGCCAGCGGTCAGCGAGAAGCTCGCCCAACAGGTGGTTGAAGCCGTTCACAAGCTGCGCGGACTCGAGCTGAAGAAGGCCCCCTCGATTTCAGAGACGCTCGACTGGGCGCAGGCGCTCGCGCTGCTGAACGCCGACTCGTTGTCCCCCGAATTGCTCGCCTCGACGCTGAACCTGGTGCTCAAGCACGAAGTCGACATCGAAAAGGCGAAGAGCCAGTTGTCGGCGCTGGCGGGATAAGGACTAAGGGCTCTCTTCGGCCTTCTCGACCTTGTCGAAGTAGCCCTTGTAGCCAATCTTGATCGAATCGGTGGGGAAGCCCTCGCCACGCTTCTTGTCGACGATGAAGAGCTTCTTGTCTTTCATCCCGATCAGGTAGCTGGCGAGGTCGCCCTCGGCGAGGCCTTTTTCCTGTACCTGAAAATTGTCCTCGGTCACCTCGACGATGATCGCCCCGATGGGGCCGAGGCGTGCGCCGGTAATCTTGAACTCCTTCATCCAGTACTCGGTCTTTTCGGCCGCCCAGGGCGCCATCGCGTGCTCTTCCTTTCCAAGTCGCATCTTGCGCTGCGCGATCACCGAAATCGTCTGGGGGTGGATGAACTTTTTCGCGTCGGCCCACTTCTTCGCCTTCACCGCGGTCAGGTATTTCGTCAGTAGATCCTTGGCCGCCCTCGCTTCCGAGGTGTCGGCATCGGCCTTCGGCTTCTCTGCTTCGCCAGGCCCTTCGGTGCCCTGAGCGTAAGAAGTTGCAGCGAGAGCAAGACTAAGAGCGACGAGTAAGCGACGCATGGTGAGGGCCCCTTGTGTGCTGCGGGTGTCGTATCCGATTGAGAGCTGGCAGTGGGCCAAAATTTCACCGGTAACGTTCCGCACCTGCACGGCTATGCTCCGCCCCC
>JANOHG010000888.1:0-4902 GCA_031406375.1 Archangiaceae bacterium
ACTTTTTCGACCGGCAAGACTTCGTGCGCGAGGTCTCCTCGGAAGTGGAGCAGGCCGCCTTCGCGGGGTCGAATGACCCACTTCAGACTGTGGCCTCGTGAGATTTCGAGCTCGCCTCCCGAAGCCTGGGGCACCCGCAGGTAAAGCACCGTCACCACCTCGGGCGTCATTCCCGGCATTCCTGCCCCGCGCCCAAGAGTCGTGTCGATGTGCCGAGCAATTGTCCCACCTTCGCCCACCAGCAGTAGGTTCATGTACCACGCGTTGGGAACCCTCACCGGTTTGTTGCGAAAGCGACCCCACCAAGACTGAAGAACGCGAACGGCCGCCTCGCCCAGAATCTGATTGAAATACTCCTTAAGCGGCGGAAATCGCTGCTCGATCTGCGCGCGACCGTCGCACTGGAATGTGATCGCGAACCCCTGACTTTGCTCGAACGCGCCGCCAAGCGTACTGTGAGAAACAAAGGGAGACCCAAGCAGCAGATCCCGAATGGGCTGCAGTGTCTGATGTGGGAGCGCATCGCGGATGTAGGCGAATTCGGGCATTCTTTTGGAAAACTTGCCGCAAAAGGACGGTGCTTCACACTTGTAGCGCATGCAACCAACCTTCGATCGAGATCCGCGCGTCCGTTTCAAGCATCCGGTCAGGGTGGTTCCCATTGGGGGCCCGCCCCGAGCCTACCGGGTGCTTGCGACCAACATTTCTCACGACGGGATGTTCTTGCGGATGACATCCCCGTTCGACACCGGAACGAAGGTCGCGCTTTCCCTCGAGGCAGGCGGGCGGATACTTCCCTTCGCGCAAGGCGAAGTGGTTTGGAGAGACCTCGAAGAATCAAAGCCTCCAGGTCGTGGCGCTGGATTTGCCGTTCGCTTCACAGGGTTTCTTCACCCGCGCGCGAATGAGCTCGTCGCCTACCTGGTAGCGAACCTCGAGACGGGCAAACCGCTGCGCGTCCCCGAGCCCGCACGCGCCCGGCGCCGGCGCAAAGTCTGGATGCTCGCAGGGCTCGCTGTTCTGGTGGTTGGCGCCGTCGTCGCGACGGCGCTGTCGCCCGGTCCGACCGTCGCCGAGCCTACCCATTCTGATGGGATGAACGAGGTCCGAACCGCCATTGTCGAGCCGAAGATCGAGCCAAGGCCTGTCGCCGCGAAGCGCGAAGCACCGGCGTCCGAGCCAGCCGCTGCAGTGAAGGCGATTGCGCCGGATTCGGTCGAGGCTTTCAAGCCGGTAGAGAAGGTGAAACCCGAGGTTCAAACGCTGGCCATCCCATCGGGCGGGGTTCGAATGATCAACGCGACCGTTGAAGGAAATCAGCTCGCGCTCACGCTGACGTTGGCGCAGGGGGGTTTGATTACCAAGGCGTTTACGTTGGGCAGGCCCGATCGACTCGCGATCGACGTTCGGGGAACTGCACCGAAGAAAAGCCACACCGTGTCTGGCACGGGTGTGATTCAGAAGGTTCGGGTCGGCAAAGTGGGCCGCGGAACCCGCATCGTGATCGACCTTCGCGACACTCCAGGCAAGCCTGTCGTCAAGTCGGGTACGACGGTCTTGGTGTCCCTGCGGCAGGCGCGATGAATCGTCCAACAAGATCGCCGAACCTCAACGTCGAGTTTCGACCGCAGCAAATTTCAGCGCAACGCCAGGCAGTGACGAAGCGGATCGATCGCCGCCGGCAGTGAGTAAGGTCCACGGCCGATCGCCTTGGACCTGTCTCTTCCCGCCCTCGTTACGCTCAGCGTCATCGCATTCGTGGCGGGAATCGTCGACGCGATCGCGGGCGGAGGAGGCTTGATTACCCTGCCAGCGCTGCTCGCCGCCGGTCTTGATCCGCACTTTGCTCTGGGCACCATCAAAGGGCAGTCGGTGTTCGGGTCTTTCGCCGCGGTGGTTCGTTTCGCTCGGGCGGGTTTCATCGAGCCCGCCCGCGCCAAAGTGACGTTTCCGCTCGGAGCTCTCGGCGCGGTCGCTGGCGCGGGGCTGTTGCTGGTGCTCGATCGCGAAGTCCTTCGGCCCCTCGTCTTGGTGATGCTGGTGGCGGCGGGGCTCTTCATTGCGATCAAGCGCCCGAGCAACACAGAGGCTGGACCGCCGCCCGCCCGCCCGTTGCTGATCGCCGGGCTGATCGCGGTTTTCATCGGCGCCTACGACGGCTTTTTCGGCCCGGGAACCGGCACGTTTCTGATCATCGCGTTCGTGGCGTTGCTGCGCGAGTCGCTGCCGAACGCGACCGCGGATGCGAAGGTGGTCAACTTCGCTTCCAACCTGGCAACCGTTGCGATGCTTGGACTCGCGGGAAAAATCATCTGGGCGATCGCGTTGCCGATGGCTGCAGGTCAGTTCCTTGGAGGCCTGGTGGGCGCCTCGGTCGCGATCAAGGGGGGCGCCCCCATCATTCGGACAGTGGTGCTCTTCGTTCTTGCGGGTCTGGTGGCGAAGCTGGCATTCGACCTGTTAACTCAAGGACCATGAACGTCACCATCACCTACTGTAACGCTTGAGGGTACCAGCCCAAGGCCACCCGTGCGGCGGCCGCGCTGAAGGATCAACTCGATGTCGAGGTGGAGCTGATCGTAGGGCATTCGGGCATTTTCGAGGTCGCGGTTGACGGCACCGTGGTGGCCGCCAAGACGCGCGCAGGATTCCCGACACCTGAAGAAGTCGTCGAATCGGTCGCGCGGGTGTTGCGCCCTGTAAGCCCGCATTGATCCGATCTCCGAAGGTGGGCTGCAGGTTCAGATTCTCTGCTCGACCCGCTCGGATCACCTGCTGAAGGTGCGCGCGAAGGTGAAGGGGCCTCGCTGTCAGATTGCAGACGAGGCCGCTCAGACAACGTCTGAGACGGCACAGCGCGCGACGACCCAGGTCGCCTTGCAAGTGCGGGAAAATCCACGCGCATCCACACGGCCTGATTCCTGAAGAAGGGCGCTGGACCTCTTCACAAGGAATTCCATGGCCCCCGTCGCTGCCCGCAGCCCGGTTACCCTCGAAACTACCGCTCGCCAGTCGCGCATCAACTCAGGGCAGCTGCAGCAGTCGGCCGAGGCCGCCGTCGACAAGTGGAGCAAGTCGCAGCAAGCAGTCACCGCGGCGGTCAAGCGCGTGGGCGAGGTGCAGCAGAAGCTGGCTCAGACGCAGATTACGACCAACTGGGCGGGGCAGGTGGCTCCGGTGGTGGCGGACCTGCGTCGAGAGTTGGGCCAGCTGCGCGAGAAGCTTCCGGGGCTGACGCGCGCGCTCGAGACCAACCGTTCGGAGGCGTCGCGACTGGTGAGCGCCGCGCGGCAGGAAGCGGGGCTAACCATCTCGCAGGAGAAGATGGCGAACTTCGCGGCGCAGCTGCAGCTGCGACCCCGCCCGTTTCCCGAGGCGAGCAACGTCGACAGCCTCGACATGCTCGAGCGGCTGCCACCCGACGTGCAGAAGAAGCTGATCGGCGCGGTGATGGTGAAAGACGCACTCGGCGAAGCCAGCGCCCAGAAGGTGAACCAGGCCGCGGGAAATTCCGCGCAGGCGGCGACCCTGCTCGCGGCCCAGCTGAAGGATGCCCAGTCGCCGGGTCAGCGGGCCGAGCTGATCGCGCAGTCGGCGCCAGCGATCGCGCAGATTGCCCGCGGCATCAACGGCCCCGCTTCGCCCGATGCGACGCAGGCGATGATCAGTCTGGGGTTGGCCACTGACGCCGCCGGCCCGGCCGCAGCGAAGGCGCTCGCCGCGCAGCTCGTCGCGGCGACTGCGCTCAATGAGGCGTCGGGGCTCGCGCGGACGATTGGCGTCTCGGTGCGCGACGGCGCAGGGGCCGCGCTCGGAGCAGAGGTCGTGCAGCAGCTGCGCGCAGCCGGGAAGTTCGGCGCCGCCGAGCAGGTCGAGAACGCGATGGCCAAGAGCCTCAAAGGACTCCACGACGATTTTGCAATCGCCCAGAAGGGCGTGGCGAAGACCGACAAGGAGCTCGGGCTGCTGCTGCAGGGCTTCGGGCCGGTGCTTACCGACAAGCAGCTGACCGACGCGGTCGGCGCCTTCAAGAAGCAGCACGCGAAGCCGTACAAGAAGGTCGAAGAGGCGAGCTTGAAGCTCTCGGCGGTGATCGAAGGAGCGGGCATCGCATTTGCCAACGATCGTGCGACGCGCGCGAACATGCCGCGGCCGTACAGCGAGCCGGGAGTACTGGGCACGCAGGCTGCGAAGATCCTCTCGGACCTGCCGGCCCTGTCGCACACCGACGCGGGCCGTGAGCTCGTTGCCAAAGCGCTGAAGGAGGACGGCAACGGCGGCAGCTCGTTTCTGCACACCGCGCAGAAATACGCGACCTTCGCGGTGAAGGGCGGCAAGGCGCTGGGCGGCGTCACTACCGTCGTCACCCAGGTCGTCGCGCAGCAGGCGCTCGACTACGCGGCCAGCGGCCAGACCGAGCACGCCGCCGCGCTCTTCAAGGGGATGACGGCCCATGCGTCCGCGTATGGCCTCAAGCCAGAGCAAATGCAGAAGGTGATGGGGAAGATGGACGCGGTGCTGCGCGGCGAACAGGGCGCCGTCGACGCGCTGAGCAAAGAGATGGGGGCGCTGAATGCAGGCGCGCCGAGCAAGCTGGCGATGACCTCGCTGAAGGGGCTGGGAATCGCGCTGGCGGCGGTCAATGCCTACCAGGGCTTCAGCAAGTGGGGCGAGCAGGGCACCCTCGACAAGATCAAGGCGAGCGCAGCGGCGCTGAAGGTCGGCAGCGACGGAGCGTTGTTCGCCCTCGAGCTGCTCGCGAAATCGAAGGCGACGCAGCAGCTGCTGAAGAAGACCGGCGCCGCCTTCAACACCGTCGTCGAAGGCGTGAGCGCCTACCAGGACTTCTCGAAGGGAGACGTGCTCAAAGGCAGCGGGGATGTCGCCTCGATGATCGGCGGA
>JANOHG010000086.1:0-1552 GCA_031406375.1 Archangiaceae bacterium
CCAGGTTCATGAAGTCTGTACGTTCGTTGCATCAATGGTTGAGTTGGGTGCCACAGGTGCATCCTGAGACCGGTGTGCAGCAGGTAAAAGGTAGGTGGTTGGCGGCGACGCCAGACGATGCGCTTCATACGTTCGAAGGGCAGGGTGAGGTTTCCGAGGTAGGTGAGAGGATCATGTCGTTGGTGGATGGGCGGCGAACAGTGGGTGAGATTGTCGCCGTGCTTCAGAACGAGTTCGAAGTCGCGCAGTCCGTGTGCGAGGAGCAGACGGTACAATTTCTAGAGATCTTGGTTGAAAAGAAGGTGCTGGCCCCCTGGCTGAATGGGGCGCAGCGGACGCGGTACTAAGCGGGGCACCCTTGGGCGGCTCTGGTGAGGCATCGATGCGAGCGATTGGGATGAAGGTGTGGGTGGCGATCGGCGTGCTTGCGATGGTCAGTTGTGACTGCGGCCGAAATGACGTCTGCGAGGACTTGTTCGTCACCTTCGATTCTCCCAAAGACGGAATGATCGGCGTCACTGCCATCACCGACGTGACCGTCAAGGTGGTCACCGCATTGAGCGCCGCGGTCGACCTCGACTCAGCGCAGCTCGTCACGCGCGCCAGCAGCGCGACCGAGTTCTCGGTTCCTCGCGATGGCACGCTTACCTCAGGCACGGCGACGTTCGCCGGAGTGACCCTCGAGCCTGGCCCCAACGTGCTGAAAGTGACGGTGAGAAAGAAGGGCACCGCGTGCAACGCCACCAAGTCGATCACGATCGAGGTTCCCGCTTCGAATGACGCGCCCAAGGTACTGACCTTTATCTACCCGCAGGATACGGCGATGCCGCTGGGGGTGCTCAACAGCGGCGAGCTTCCCAGCACCGCTGCGCTGCGCATCGAGCTGACGACGCAGTTCGCGCTCGGGGGCAGCGTTCAGATCATCAACGTCGCCAACGGGATGCCAGTCGGTGCCCCTACTGCGGTGGTGAACTCGGCCGTGAGCGTGCTGCTTCCAGCGACGGCGCTGGTCGACGGCTCCTATTCCTTCTTCGCGAAGGTGACCAAGGGCGCGTTGACCAACACCCAGACGGGAAATCTGCCCGCGATGAAGGCGATCACGCTCGATCGCACCGCGCCTTCGTGTGCGGTGACGTCACCGACCAAAGCCACGCTCGGACCCAACGAAGACGCGGATCCGGTCAAGGCCGGGTATCAGCTGCGCGCCGCCGGTTCGACGAACGCCAAGGCACAGACCCTTGAATTGAAGATCTCTGGTGGGGCCACCCCAGCCAGCTCAGGCCCGTTGACGCCGACCAACCTGGCCGTGTCGCAAGACTTCGATGTGGCGTCGACGGGGAGCATTGTCTACACGCTTACGGCAGAGGCGAAAGACTCTGCGGGCAACACGTGTGTGGCGACTCACCTGGTGACGGTCGACTTCGAGGCTCCGACGTTGACGATCCTCTCGCCCGATGGCGGCACTGAGACGACCTTCAACGTCCCGATGATCGCCAGCGTCGTGGACGGAAATGGGGGCTTCGTCGAATGGAACGTCACCGATTCAGTTGGC
>JANOHG010000917.1:0-1273 GCA_031406375.1 Archangiaceae bacterium
CGAGTCCTTCGCATGAACGACTGGTGGGGAGAATTCTGGGCCGAGAAATCAACAACTCATCAGGGCAATCAATCGGTTGCCTCGGCTCTTCACTGATCAACTACTTTGGATCGCACCCGGGCCATGGACTTCGAGCAGGAAATCGCGCGGCTGAAGAAGGAGATGAACGCCGTGATCCTGGCGCACTATTACCAAGAGAGTGAAATCCAGGACTCGGCTGACTTCGTGGGCGACAGCCTCGCGCTCGCCCAGATGGCAGAGAAGACGACCGCCGATGTGATCGTATTTTGCGGGGTCCATTTCATGGCCGAGACCGCGAAGATCCTCAACCCGACGAAGCTGGTTCTGCTGCCTGATCTCGATGCAGGCTGCTCGCTTTCCGATCGTTGTCCTCCTGATAAGTTCGCTGAATTCAAGGCCAAACACCCAAATGCGTTCGTCGTTACCTACGTCAATTCTTCGGCTGCGGTGAAGGCGATGAGCGATGTGATCTGCACCAGCAGCAACGCCGTGAAGATCGTCAATCGCATCCCCAAGGATCGCGAGATCATCTTCGCGCCTGATCAACACCTGGGCCGCTACGTCAGCAAACAGACTGGGCGGGAAATGATTCTCTGGCCAGGCAGTTGCATGGTGCACGAGATCTTCAGTGAGAAACGACTGGTGCAGCTGAAGGTCGAGCATCCCGACGCCGAAGTGGTCGCGCACCCCGAATGTGAGGAAGCCGTGCTGCGGCACGCCGACTTCATCGGCAGCACGAAGCAACTGCTCGATCGCACCGGAATCAGCGAGAAACAAAAATTCATCGTGGTAACCGAGTCGGGAATTCTTCACCAGATGCAACAACGCTCGCCGCAGAAGACCTTCATTCCCGCTCCCCCCGACAATGGCTGCGCCTGCAATGAGTGCCCGCACATGAGACTCAACACGATGGAAAAGCTGTACCGGTGCATGAAGAACAAGACCCCGCGGCTCGACATGCATCCTGGGCTCGCCCAGGCATCGCTGGCCCCGCTCAAGCGGATGTTGGAGTGGAGTTGATGATCCGATTCTTTGCAGCGCCCGCTTGGGAACTGGGGAAGCCCAGTGCCGAAACACTTGAGCCGCAGAACATCGAAGCCGAGTTGGTGAACGAAGCCTTCTTGCGTTCCGAATATCGAGGCGAACGGCCGCTGGAAAAGGCCAAGAACGTCCTTCAAGACCTCAAGGGTCCTCCGATCTTCGCGCAGCCTCCCAACGATCTTCCTGCGCTCTTGCGACTCGCGGATCAGCT
>JANOHG010000966.1:0-8553 GCA_031406375.1 Archangiaceae bacterium
GACAAGCTCGACGCCAACGTCAAAGGGGTCCAGGAACAAGATCGACCACCTTGTCAGGGTGCGCTGACGTCAGTCGCGGTCGGGTGAGGGGACGCAGCGATGTTTCCCCAACAGGTGGTTCGACTTCAACGTGTGAAGCAGGCTGGGAATGCCCGGCACCAGCGCAGGGAAGTGCAGCGCGATTTGCTCGACTGAAAACGGTGTGCGCTGTCGACCTATCCACTCGAGGATGGGGTGCAGGCTGGGGTCAGCGTCGATTTGAAAAGGCCCCGCCCCCAATGACGCGATCACGGTTCCGCCTTCGACGCGCAGGAACGCGCGCGGCACCAGCAACCACGCCGACTGGGCGTCCATCGCTTCGACGATTTCTAACTGGGAAAGCGCGGCAACGTCGAGCTGCAACTGGCCAAGCATTGCATCCAGATGGTCGGCACTGCGTCGTGCGCGCGCTGGGTCGGGCGCGCGCAGGCCGGTTGCCAGCTCTCGCCACGACGGGTCCTTCAGCAAGCGACTGCGCAGCGCGGTCAACATCAAGTCGGCCCAGGTCGGCTGCCCAAAGGTGAAGTTGAGCGCCAGCGTGTCGTCGTCGGATTCGGTTTCGTGCCAGTAGCCGCGGGGTACGAACAACACCGAACCTGCGACGAGCTCGAAGGTCAAGGCATCGGCTGGCATTTGAGTCGGAAGCGGATGATCGAGGTAGCTCTCGAGCTCTTCAGGGACGTCGTCTTGGTTCATCGCCCATCGGTCGGTGGGATTGACGACATGACTGTTGGCCGCGATCCGCCATCGCTTGGTGCCTCGGATCTGCACGACGAAGTTCGCGTTCGCATCGAAGTGAGGGCTGTTGCCAGATCCTCTTGGCGACGCGTAGACGATGCTCCGCGGATCACACTTGAGCGGCAAGCCCAGTTCGGTGCGCAGCGCATCGAGCCAATACTGCACGGGGGGAATAAACCGTTCCACGGCGTTGAAGATCAGCGCCATCCCTTCGGAATGAAGTTGCGCGGCGTGCTCGCCTTCGACCTGCAGCGAGCTGTGCTCATCGCGCTTGTCGGGCAGCGCGACGCGCACCTTGTCTTCGTAGGTGCTCAGCAGCAGCGCGAGATCGAAGAACTGAGGAACCGTTCCGAGTGGCGCGAGCCTATCCAGTGGGCCATGAGCGACGGCGTGGCGCGCTGGCCAGCTGCGATCCAGAAAGTCATTGGCGCCGAACATTCGTTGAAGGCAGCGCGCTTCGCTGAAGTGGAAGCTCATTGCAGGTGGCCAGCGGGCATCTTTAGGGAAACTGAGCGCCCTGCGTTGTGCCGTGGTCGGTCGTTGGCTCGCAGTCGATTCAAGCCATCGCGCTGGGGCCAGAGCTTCGCATGCGCATCGAGGTTGCTCATCCGTCCAGCATTCTACCCCGCGGTGCCACCAAGTTCGAGGCGACCGGTCTTGTGTCAGATGCGGTCGGTGTTTTGAGAACCTGAGCCGAATCCTGCTATTTGCCCGTACCCCGTGAAGCTGCGCGTCCCGTTCGGTTTCGTTTTGCTTCTCTGCGCTTTCGATTCAGGCGCTGAGGATGCTGGCGTTTCGGAAGTCATCGTGTCTCCCGTCGCCAACTGTCCGAGCACTCCGCAATACCCCGCGAGTCAGACCGGCAGCGGCGTCGCGGGTTCGGTCGTGCTGCGGGTCACGCTTTCAGGCGCGGGAATCGTCAATGACCTCGAAGTGAGCCAGGGGTTGGGAAAGGCGTTCGATGCAGCCGCGCTCGATTCCGCGGCGTTGTGCACCTTCACTGCTGCCAGTCGCAACGGCGTGAGCGTGCCCGCGATCATCGAGCTCACGGTCGACTTCGCGCTGCCTGCGCAGCCGTGGATCCTCGCGGGCGAAGTGGTCGGCGAGTTGGGCGAGGCGTTGGCTGGCGCAGAAGTGACTTTTGGGGGAAAGCAGGCGGCGACGGACGCGCACGGCCGCTTTCGACTTGAGTTCGAGGCGCTGCCAGCGGGCGATGCTTGGGTGCTGGTCGGCAAAGAAGGTTTCGCCGAAAAGGGTTTCCCCGAAGTGTTCGAGGCCGGCCGCACCACGCGGGTGCGGTACCGACTGCTCAAAGAGAAGGTCGGCGGCGAGACACGGGTTGAAGGCAGCCGGCTGTTGCCCGCGTTGCCAGACGTCGATCGCACGCCCCAAGTCAGCCGCTTCGCGATCACCAAAGCCGACATCGAGCGAAACCCCGGCGCGATGGAAGACGTGACGCGCGTCGTGCAGCAGATTCCCGGAGTCGCCGCGGATCCCGATCTGCTCGCCACGTTCTTCGTCCGCGGCGGCGGGCCCGACGAAGTGGTCTTCTACCTCGATGGCGTGCCTCTTTCTAATCCGTATCACCTAGGAGGGTTCGCCAGCATCTTCAACCCAATGATGATCGAGTCAGCCGACTTCTACTCGGGGGGAATTCCCGCGCGGTATGAGCCCGCGCTGTCGGGCGCCTTCGAGGTTCGCTACGCCACCGGCGAAACGAAGAAGACCCGAGTCTGGGCCGACGTCTCGATGCTGACCGCGAAGTTCCGCCTCGACGTGCCGATTACCGAAGGGTTGTCGGCCACCGTCAGCCTGCGCCGCAGCTACTTCGAGGCGTATTTTGCGGTGCTCAAGGCATTCAAGCTGTTCGGCGCGAATGCCGTTGCCCCCGACATCACCGAACTGCTCACGCGCGTGAATTACCGCCGGGGCAACCACACCACCACCGCGAGCTTCATTCATGCGTCTGACGGGCTCGACTTCATCATCAAGCCGGGCGAGCAGCTGCTCGTCAACTTCGCCGGCGGCCTGAAGATCTCGAACACCTCGCAGATAGCCATTCTTCAGCACCGCGTCGATCTTGCCGGCGACACCGAGGTTGAGGTGACCGCGGCGTATACCAACGACCACAACACCCTCGCGGTGACCCCCGGAAAAGTAAGCGACGCCGCCGACGACGACCCTTGCGGTGCGCGCAGATTTTCCAACGACGCCTCTCGCAGCGACTTTCTGGTGAAGGGCGACGTGAAGTGGGCGCACTCGGACACCAACCGCACCGGCCTGGGGGTCCAGTACTCGAATCGGTTCCTGGGGTTGCTGGGGGAAGTGACCGACACGAGATCCACCGCCCCCTGGATCAACGCCCCCTTCGTCGAGACTTGCCTTCCCCCTAAGTCAATCAATCCAAACGTCCGGCGCAATCTCTTCGCTGTCTATGCCGAGCACACCTGGCGCCCGACTGAGGCGTTCAGCATCGAAGGAGGAGCGCGCGCGCAGGTCGATGCGAGCAGTGGGCAAGTCAGCGGCTCGGGGCGGCTGGGCGGTGCGGTCAGCCTGCCGACTCGCACGGTGGTCAAGGCTTCCGTCGGAGCAGCGGCCCAGCCTTCGCTGCTGCCGCTTCAGCTCGACCCCGTCCTCGGCAATCCCCGGCTGTTGCCCGAACGTTCGTTCACTGCAATCGTGGGCATTGAACAGCCGCTGCCCTTCGAAGCGCTGCTTCGGATCGAGGGGTGGGTGAAGTACCTCGACCAGTTGGTGGTGAACCCAGACACCGCCGAACGCCTCGCCGAGATCGAAGCGGCGCAAGGCGCGGTCTACCGGAATACGGGAACAGGTTTGGCCAAGGGCGTCGATCTGCTGTTTCTCGGCCGCACGCGCTATTTCTCGTACGGCGCGTCGATGGCGCTGCTCTTTTCGGATCGCCAGAACCCTCTCGCCGAAGGGACGACCCACTACCCTGCTCCGTGGGATCAGCGTTTCACGTTGGCGGCCCATCTTTCTTTCTCGCCCAACGACAAGTGGCTCTTCACCGCGCGGTTCAACTACCGCACCGGCAGGCCTTACACACCGATCGCCGCTTTCGTTCGCGACGAGGCGAAAAGGCGCTTTCTTCCCGTCTTTGGCGGCACCAACGCCAACCGCTACCCCGGCTTCTACGAGTTCAATGGGCGCGCTGAACGGCGATTCCGCATCGCGCCGTTTGACCTGGCCGTGTACCTCGAGGTGTTGAACGTCACCAACTCGACCAACCTGTTCGCCCACCTCTATAGCGAGGGCGACTTCAAGACCAACGTCGAGCCGGTCGCAAGTCCGTTCAACCACCTCCCGATTCGCCCGTTCCTTGGAGTGCGCGCTGAGTACTGAGGCAATCGCTGCAGGGGGCAAGTCGAGGCCGAAGGGTCTGCTTGTGCGCCTTCGCCAGGGTTTTCGAACGCTCAAGAACGAGCAGGCGTCTCCGACGCGGCTGGGGGTCGCGGTTGGGTTGGGTGTGCTGCTGGGTTGCAGCCCGTTGTATGGGTTTCAGATGCTGCTGGGGGTAGTCCTGGCGCAGGTGTTCAAGCTCAACAAGCTGGGCGTGCTGGCAGGCGCGCAGATTTCGACGCCGCCCTTCACTCCGCTGGTGGTGATCGCGAGCATTCAGCTGGGCCATTTTCTGATCCACGGCCGTTGGCTCGATTTGACGCTGAAGATGGTGAATGAAACGCCAGGAAAGGAGCTGATGACGAACTTCTTTCTGAGCTTCGCGGTCGGAGGAATGACCTTTGGAGCGACGCTGGGGCTGGCAATCGGCTCGCTAACCACTTGGGTGCTGCGGCGACGGCGGCTTGCGGATCTGAAGCAACCGCCCCTGACCGACGACGAGATGGACGCGCTGTACGAAGCGCTCGGCCGACTTCCACGGAAGTATCGCCACTACGGCGCCTGGAAGGTTCGACTGGATCCCGTCTACCCTCTGGCCCTGCCACAGCTCGCCGGATGCAAGCAGGTCGTCGACCTTGGCGCAGGCATGGGGTTACTTGGGCTGCTCATTCACGCGCGGTTTCCAACCAGCCAGGTGCGCTGCGTCGAGTGGGACGTTTCGAAGGTCGCGATCGCGCAGCGCCTGCTCGAGAAGATCCCCGAAGTGAGCGTCGAGCAGGGCGACGCGCGGGCGGTCGAGCTGGGGTCGCCCGACGCGATCTGCCTGTTCGACGTCCTTCATTATTCTCCGATTGAAGTGCAGCGTGCTTGGCTTGCGGCTTGCGTGACTGCGCTGGCGCCGGGAGGTTTGCTGCTGATCCGCGAGCTGGATCCCCAGAAAGGAAGGTGGGGGTTGGCCGAAAAAATCGAGCGCAGCGCGGTGAAGCGGGGCTGGAATCAAGGAGCCGGGGTTCATGCTTGGCCGATTTCCGGGCTCGCCCAGGCGCTGAGAGATCTGGGTCTTTCGGTCGAGGTCAAACAGGCGGGGCGCGGCGTGTTTAGCGCAAACGCGCTCGTCGTTGCTCGCAAGGCTTGCGCGACCGGGGTTAGATGAAGGCCGTGAACCTCGTCGCCGCTCAGGCCGCCGACTCAATCGTTCTGCTGCAGTTCGGCAAGGCGTATGGCATCGGCTTCGTCGCGTCGGATGACGGCCTGGTGGTCACCAGCCTTCACGTGGTGATGGGAGAAAAGAAGGTGACCGCCCACCTGGCCGACGGTCGAAAGGTCGACGTGAGGCAGGTCGGCGGCCTCGACATCAAGCGCGATCTGGCAGTGCTGAAGCTCGATGTGCCAGGGTTGGTGTCGCTGCCGCGCGGGCCTCGACGGTTGGTGGAAGAAGGGACCTCGGTCATCGTCTTTGGAATGGTCGATGAATGTCAGCGGACCCGCTGGACGCAGGCAAAAATCTCGGCAGTGCAGGTACTCGGAGGGTGGCTCACCATCTACCGGCTCGAAGGAGACCTTCCTACGGATGCATCGGGTGGCCCGCTGCTGTCGTCCTCTGGCGAAGTGCTCGGTGTCGTCACCGTCGCCGAGACCGAAGACGGCCCAGCCGTGCTCGGCGTGCCGCTGAAGTACGTGACGCCGATGCTCGACGAGAAGGTGTTTCGCCCGTTGGCGGCGCTGGCGACTCCGCGACGGCTGCCGCCCGCCATCCGCGAGGTCCCCGAGCATCCGATCACCATCCTCGAGGGGTCGAGCGCAAGCGGCCTAGAGCAGATGATGGAATCGATCGCGAACGCGATCTCGGTCGGTGCTCCGGCCTACAACCAGGGCAACATCGACGCTTGTTACCGAGTGTACCGTGAGACCGCCCGTCGGTTGATCGCCGATTACGAGAACTGCCCGGGCCCCCGGAAAGCGCTCGAGCATGGGCTGCGGCGCGCGGCCGCGATGAAGGACGTCGACGCTCGGGCTTGGGCGATGCGAGACGCATTCGACGGGCTGATGGTGGTGATCGAGAAGTTTTTCAGAGCCCACGGTTCAGCGTCCAAAAGAGGAAAAACAAAGCCAAAGTTACTGAACTGACGTGTTTGTTCCTTCGGCGCGAAAGCGTGAATTGTGCGTTTCACAAAGGCGTGTTACCGACCGCTGACGGCCGATGGCAAAGGCTGACTGCGATCCGCCACGGGCCAATCAATGAACGTATCGATTCTCAAGCAAGGCGAGTTCCTGGTTGCGTCGGTGCAGCCGCTGCATCGAGCGCGTGATGCGCGCGTCGTCGTTTCCGACGAAGGAGGCATCGTCTGCGCCCGCCAGGTGGGGCGATCGCTGGCGACGCAGATCGGGTTCTCGGCTACCGACGCGACCTTGATCGCGACCGCGATCTCGGAAATCGCGCGCAACATGCTTGTTCATGGAAAAGGCGGAGAAATCGAGTTCAGTGAGGAATCCAATCGCAACCAGCGTGGCCTGGTAGTCAGGGCCCGCGATCTCGGGCCGGGGATCGCCGATCTTAGCCAGGCGATGCTCGATGGTTTTACGACGGGTAACGGTCTGGGGCTTGGCCTGCCTGGCGCGCGCCGGCTGATGGATGAGTTCGCGATCGAATCGACGGTGGGCGTGGGGACCACCGTCGTGATGAAGAAGTGGGCGCAGTAAAGAGGCCAGTGGCCCGAAGCGGGTCGGGCGATGGGCTTGTCTTTGGTGGCAATGAGGTGTCTGGCGGGCATTTATTTTTGCGGGCGGGCATTGTCGGTCACAATCTCTACCTCCGTGGATGGGGGTGTGAAACTCGTGCCAGACGACACGTTGATCCTCGCGACCGACGGGATTCGACCCGGTTTCAGTGCGAGCTTAGACTTGACGGCCGAGCCAGCGCTCGGGAAGGCGGTCGTCGCCGACAGCGCTCGCCCAGAGGACGACGCCCTGGCGCGACGGATGACAGCATCGACCGTCTGGTCGCGCGAGTACACGCACGCGCTGGTCGATTTTCTCGGGTCGGGGGTCGCTGAGGAAGCAAAGCTGGAACGTGCGTATCAGCTGGGAAGAAAGGCGCTCGCGATCGGCGCAGGTGTGCTCGACCTCACTGCGACCCATTCCTATGTCTTGGGCCAGGCGGGCGTAAGCAACCTGGCGCGGGCAGGTCAGTTCCTCAATGAAGCGTTGGCTCCGTTCGAGATGGCGCTGCGAGGGTATCGAGAAGCCAACACCACCCTGCAGCGAATGTCGCAAGCACTCGAGCAGCGGGTGGTCGAACGCACGTCGGATCTGCGTCGGGCCGAAGTGAAGTTCCGCCGGCTTGTCGAGCAGCTGCCGGCGATCACCTATGTCGCCGAACTGACGGCTCTGCGGATGACCTACGTCAGCCCGCAGGTCGAACGGATCCTCGGATTTCCCAGCGCGCAGTGGCTCGAGCCCGAGTTCTGGGCCGAACGGATTCACTGCGAAGATCGCGAGCGCGTGGTCAGCGAGCTGGCAGCAAGCGCTGGTCGGTTCGTTTCCGAGTACCGGATGGTGGCGAAGGACGGGCGGGTGGTGTGGGTTACCGACGAAGCCCAGCTGGTGCTGAACGAGGACAGTCAGCCGATGTACCGACAGGGTATCCTCGTCGACCTCACCGAGAGGCGGGAGCTCGAGGAACAGTTTCGACAATCGCAGAAGATGGAAGTGGTGGGCCTGCTGGCGGGCGGAGTCGCCCACGATTTCAATAACCTGCTCACCGTCATCTTGAGCTGCGGCGACCTGGTAAAGGTGAATCTCGGCCCCGATCATCCTTCCTACGAGGACGTGACCGAGATCATCAACGCTGGCGAACGGGCAGCCTCGCTCACGCGTCAGCTGCTCTCGCTGGGCCGACGCGAGGTGGTCACCGTCGAACCGCTGCGACTCAACAGTGTCGTCTCGAACACCGAAACGATGCTGCGCCGGCTGATTGGCGCGAACATCGAGTTCGACGTTCACTTGTCGGACGCGGTGGGGACCATTCGCGCGGATCGAGGGCAGATCGAGCAGGTGATCTTGAACCTCGTGGTCAATTCGCGCGACGCGATGCCGAATGGTGGCCGGTTGACGATCGAAACTGCCGAGGCGGCTCAGCCGTGGGCTGCTGCCGTCGATCTACCTCTCGGACAACCCAGCGGCCGATCTGGCGGCATACGCCGGCACCTACCTGCAGCAGGAGGTGGTGGCCGAAGGCGCCACCCGGAACGTGCCTGCGTTCAGCCGCTTTCTTCGCGTGGCCGCGCTCGCCAACGCCACGCTGGTGAACTTCACCAACATCGCCAGCGTCGCGCAGGTGCCGCGCACTACTGTTTTCGAGTACTTCGAGATTCTCAAGGACACCCTGCTGCTGCTCGAAGTGCCGGCATGGGCGGC
>JANOHG010001026.1:0-4175 GCA_031406375.1 Archangiaceae bacterium
GTTAAAGGAGCAAAATTATAGAAGTTCTTAGTTTTACTGGAATTCGGACCAGCTTGCTCGAGGAGCTTCAGGTGGCTGCCAGTGCGCTTCTCGAGATCTTCGATGCCGTGGGCGGCTCGGTGGGGCTGGCCCAAGACCTCATCGTCGCAGAACCAGTGGAAGGGTCGACGATCGACGTTCGCAGAGTCGAGTACGGCGTGGGCTACGACAACCACTCTTTCGAAGACCGCAGCTACCGGGGCGCGCTGCAGGTGTCGGTCGATCGCGGTGGCAAGATCGCCGCAACAAACCTGATCGGCCTCGAGGATCTGCTCAAGGGGCTGGTGCCGTCTGAGATTTTTGCGCGCGCGCATCTTGAGGCGCTGAAGGCACAGGCAGTCACGGCGCGGGGGGAAGTGCTCGCGAAGATCGGCCTCAAGCACCACGCAGACCCTTACCTGCTTTGCACCGAGCAGCACTGCGCGGTCTACCGTGGCGTCTCAGGAGAAGCCGCGACCACCACCGCCGCCGTGGAGGCCACTCGCGGCCAGGCGCTCTTCGATGAAACCGGAAAGCTGGTCGACTCGGTCTACAGCGCGGTCTGCGGCGGGCACACCGAGAACAACGAGATTGTCTGGGGTGGAGTACCCAATCGCTCGCTGCGTGGCCGCCCAGACACCTTTCCGGGCTTCAAACCCACGAGCTCGCCGGACGAGCTGACCGATTTTCTCAACCTTGATGCCCCGCATGCCTGCCGTTTGTCGAGCTTTGCGCAGCTTGCGAAGTACCGGTGGGAAAGGCGCTTCACAGCCAAAGAGCTCGATGAGAAAGCGGCGTCGCTGAAGTTGGGCGCCATCTTCACGCTGACAATTGTCGAGCGTGGCGTGTCGGGTCGCGCTCGGTTGCTCAACATTTCGGGCGAGAACGGAGCGACGCAGATTCGCGGAGAGCTCAACATTCGGCGGCTGTTTGGAATGCTGAACAGCGGAATGTTCGAAGTCCGTCTCGAGAAGGACGCGCAGGGCCGCCCAGCCACCTGGATCTTCAAAGGTGGGGGATGGGGGCACGGCGTAGGCATGTGTCAGACAGGCGCAATTGGCCGAGCGGAGGCAGGCCAGAGCTACCAGGAGATCCTTGCGCACTATTACAACGGGGCCACAGTCGCTCCCATCTACTGATCCAATTCGGGCGGCGACGTTAGAGTACCCAAATGCCGCTGGTCCCGTTGCCGCCTTCGAATCGCCTGAGCGCAGTCAAGCGCGGCGTGCTCGCAGCGGTGCTCACGTTGGTCGGGCATGCCTGGCTCGTCGCGTTCTTGCTGTTTCTTTCGTTGCTCAAGCTCAACGTTCCCGAGCGTCCTAAGAAACAGTCATCGAGCCGCGCAGTGGTGATTCGCGGCATGTCTGCGCAGCAGTGGGCCGCCAATCGCGGACAACCGCAGGCCAAACCCGCCGACGGTCGAGCCACACGCGAGAGGCAGAGGTCCGAGAAGAAGAAAGAGAATCCCGCCGAACCGAAACCGCCAGGCCAGGTGGTGGATGTCGCGCCAGGAAACGACCGGGTGGACCCAGAAGCGAAGTACCTGGCTGAGTCGAACAATGCGGTGACGAAGGAGAGCAAATCGAAAGAGCAGACAGCGTTTTACCGCAACGCCGCACCGAAACGGACCTCGCCCAACCCTCAAGTTGATCAAGGCTCCGACGCGGTCGAGAAAGCGCAGTTCGCTGGGAACCACGGCATCGGCGCGGACGATCGCCCGTTGAAGGACAAGGCTTTGAAGCAACCGCAGATTATCGAACTGCCGACTCAGGAAGCCCGCAGCGAAGTCGCGATGCGCGATAGACAGCCGGGCCCTGGGGCCGAGATCAACAACCGCGTCGAGGCAGAATCGATTGAAGGTAACTCGACGCGCTTGCGACTTCAGCCCGGCGTGCAAGGAGACGAGGCCGGCTCTGCCGGCAAGGCGGGGCTTCCAGGCGTCGCCAATCTAATGCCTTCTTCGGCGGTGCTCGACAAGATCAATGGCGCCGCGGCGAATGATCATCTCAAAGACGTCGACGAAGCTGAAGGCACCTACCTCAATACGAAAGAATGGAAATACGCGAGCTTCTTCAACCGCGTGAAACAGTCGGTGGGGATGCATTGGAACCCTTCAGCCCCGCTGCGCACCCGAGATCCGACCGGCAACATCTACGCGGGGCGCGATCGCTACACGGTGCTCAACATTACGCTCAACGAGCGCGGCAACGTCAAAGAGATCTTCGTTGAGAAGAGCAGCGGGCTCGACTTCCTCGATCTCGAGGCGATCAAGTCCTTCGAGCGTGCCCAGCCGTTTCCCAATCCACCCTCGGGGCTCGTTTCGAACGACACCTCGGTGAAGTTCAGCTTCGGGTTCTTCCTCGACATGAGCAGCACACCCAAGATGCAGCTGTTCCGGCAGAGCCACTGACCGTCAGTCTCTTGGGGCACCCGCCGGAATGCGCAGCTCGAAGGTGGTGCCTTTTCCGGGCTTGCTCTTGCAGACCACCGAGCCGCCGTGCTCTTCGGCGATCGTCTTCACGATCGCGAGCCCGAGCCCCATGCCGTTCTTCTTTCGGGCGGTGACGAACGACCCGAAGAGCTTGTCAGCGATCTCGGGAGGAATGCCGGGCCCGTTGTCCGAGAAGCGCATCACCAACTCTTCCTCTTCTCGAGTAACCGCGTAAGTGAAGCGCCCGCCTTTCGGCATCGCCTCGAGCGCATTGCGCGCCAGATTGTAGACGAGCCGCTTGAGCTTGTTCTCGTCGAAGCGCGCGCTGCCGGTGTAGTCGGCCTGAACCTTCAGCTCGACCTTGGTGGCGCGAAATTCCTGATCGAGCTGTACCTGCACTTCCTTGAGGAACTGCTGCATGTAGACGCGCCGCAACAGCACGCTGCGCTCACCCTTGGCGAAGGCGAGCGTCTCGCGGGTCATCGCGTTGAGGTGGTCGAGCTGCCCGAGAATAATCTGCGCCGCGTTCTGCCGTTCCTTGATGTCTGCTTCTTCCGCCATCAGCTCGGCGTAGCCGGCGATCACCGTCATCGGCGTGCGCACGTCGTGCAGCACACCCGACAACATCTGGCCAATCGCCGCCATCCGGCCTTTGCGTTCGCCTTCGTCGCGCGATCGCCGCAGCGTAATCGCCCGACCCGCCTGCCCTGCCAACAACGTCGCCAGCCGTTCGTCGCCGTGATCAAAGCCACCCTTCTTGTTGAGCAGCTCGAGCGCGCCGATGATCTTCCCGTCGGCGGCGATCGGCACACACAACAAAGCGCCGATGGTGACTCCGAGCTTTTTGGCGATGGTCTTGTCGTAGTGGGGTGACTCGGCGGCATCGAGCAAGCGCACTGCCTCGCCTGTCTCAGCGACGTGGCCGGCGATCCCCTGACCCGCCTTGAGCGACATCGCGATCAACGCGTCGCTCTTCTCGCCCTTTGCGGTGCGAAAGTAGAGCGCGTCTTTCTCTTCTTCCATCAAGAGGATGCTGCCCGCGCCGGCCTCGACCACCGCAATCGCCTTGTTGAGAATCCGTTCAAGCAGATCTTCCTGTGCTGCCGACTGCGAGACGGCGCGCTCGACCTCGTAAAGCACATCGAGATCGCGAACGGCTCCCGCGAGATCGTCGGTGGTCTGAGTGAGCTTCTCGTTCTTCGCCCGCAGCTGCTCGACCAACAGCACGTTGTCGAGAACCGCGGCGATCTGGCTCGCCACCCCTTCGACCAACGCGCGATCATCATGACTGAAGGCGTTCACCTTCCGATGGAGCACCTCGACCACGCCAAGGATCCGTCCGCTCACGTGCCGCAGGGGGGCAGCGATCATCGACCGCGTTCGGAAACCCGACTGCCGGTCGATTTCGGGGTTGAAGCGAATGTCGGCGTAGGCGTCGGCGAGCAACAGGCTCTTGCCCGACTGGACGACGTGCCCGGCGATGCCCGCGTTGACGGGGATCCGAATCTCTTTCAGCGTCGACCCGCGCAGCACCCGAGACCACAGCTCGCTGGTCTCTTCATCGACCATGAACAGCGTCGAAGCTTCCGCGGCCAACAGCGCGGTGAGGCGATCCATCACCAACCGCAGCAAGTCGTCAACGTCGCGGGCAGCCGAGATTTGAGTGCCGATGTCGAGTACCGCGGTGAACCTCTCGGCCTGCCGAACCACCGCCTGCTCGAGCTCG
>JANOHG010001035.1:0-1143 GCA_031406375.1 Archangiaceae bacterium
CGGCCGATCGCTTCGCCGTTGGTGGGGTACCACGCGAAGGCAACACCCAAGTTGAGCAGAAACCCTGAAGTCGTCACCGTGGGGGGCAGGCTCTTGCTACCAAGGGTAAAGTACGACGCCCAAAAGTCGCTGGGCAAATCGAACGAGAGGTTCCACACCAGACCGTGGAAGCTCTTCTCGCCGTCGGTGGCGAAGGTGTAGCTGGGAATTGCGGCCGCAGCGACGCGAGAGCGCCAGTAGGTGCGTTCGCAGTGGTCGACGTTGCCGGTGCCGTCGAGGCCGCACGCTTCATTTGGCGCGGCGAACGCCCAGATCGGCAACATCAGCGTCAGCAACGCCCAGCGCATGAGCCTCGACTCTAGTACGACAGCCCGGAAGCCCGTGCGTGGATCGGACGTCGAGCCGCCCGAATGGCGAGGCTCAACGAAGCAAGCGGGCTGTCGTTCTGGCGCGGAGCTTCAACGGCAACCTCGACAAAGTCGTGGTGCTCAGACTGGCAGGACGCAACGCTTCTTGCGGGTCGGGCAAACGTACGCATCGCCGTACATTCTCAGCCGTTGCACCAGCTCGGTGCGCAAGGAATCCCCTGGCACAATCTCATCGATGATCAATTCACTCGCGAGCTTGAGCAAATCGACATCCGATCGATACTCGTCGCGCAGCGTCTTCACATAGGCCGCGCGCTCGGCTTCGGGCTTCTCTTGGATCTTGTTGAAATACACCGCGTTGACGGCGGCCTCGGGTCCCATCACCGCGATCATCGCTCCGGGAAGTGCGAGCGTGCAGTCGGGGGCGAAGCCCGGGCCGCTCATCGCGTAGAGGCCGGCGCCATACGCCTTGCGCACGACCACCGAGATCTTCGGAACGCTCGCTTCTGAGACGGCCGAAATCATCTTTGCGCCCGCCCGGATGATGCCTGCGCGCTCGACCTTGGTTCCGATCATGAACCCCGGTACGTCGGCCAAATAGACGAGGGGAATGTTGAAGGCGTCGCACAGCCAGATGAACCGCGCCGCCTTGTCGGCCGAGTCGACGAACAGCACCCCACCCTTGTACTTGGGCTGATTGGCAACGATTCCGACCGTTCGCCCGTCGATCCGCGCCAACCAGGTGACGAGCTCTTGCGCGAACAGCTTCTTGATC
>JANOHG010001067.1:0-4357 GCA_031406375.1 Archangiaceae bacterium
GATCAAGGAAGGCGAGAAGGAGCGCGTTCAGGCCTTCGAAGGCATCGTGATTCGCAAGACGAAGGGCGGCGCGCGCGCGACCTTTACGGTGCGAAAGATGAGCTTCGGCGTCGGCGTCGAACGCATCTTTCCCCTCCACAGCCCCCGCTACGAGACGATCGACGTGTTGTCCCGCGGCGATGTCGCTCGCAACCGGTTGTTCTATCTGCGTGGACTTCGTGGCAAGGCGTCGAAGGTCGACGCGCTTGAAGATCGCGAAGAAGCGCCGGCGGCCGCGGCAGCAAAGTAGAATCGATGTAAGGAGGGCTGGTGCTTCTCCTGGAGTTGGCGGCTCAATCGGTACGGGGGTTCTCGCCCGCGGTGCGCGTCGCCCTCAAAGCTGGCTACCTGGTGCTCAGGAGCCCCGTCGAGTCGCCGAGCGCACTTGGCGGCTTGGCAATTGCTCTGTGTTTTCCCGATGGACGTGGTGGAGACGCCGCGTTCCTGGCCGTGGGTGCGAAGACGGGAAAGGCGGGGCTTTCGTTTCAAGCCAATGATCAAAGCGCGTGGCGGCTGGTGCGCGAGTTGGGAGGCGCGGGCAGCCTTCACCGACTCAACCGCATCAACAACCAATTCGAAGTCGTCACTTCGGACTCTGCCGAGATGGGGCAGATGCTGCGCGCGTCGGTCGGGCTGCCTCCGCGCACCACGTTCGAGCAGGTATTCATCTTCACCCCTGCGCAGCTGCCGACGCTGCGACCCAAAGGTAAACCGGCTGCCGCCGAAAAGCAGAAGCCGCGGCTGGC
Source organism: Archangiaceae bacterium (assembly GCA_031406375.1). Taxonomy (GTDB): domain Bacteria; phylum Myxococcota; class Myxococcia; order Myxococcales; family Myxococcaceae; genus JAGSPQ01. The sequence goes on from JANOHG010001067.1 coordinate 786, forward strand.
TACGAGCATGCCGCTGGGCGCTGATTATCCCGCGGTGGGCGTCAATCCCGAAGAGACGATGGCGAAGATCGCGGTGCTCGAGAAGGAGCTCGCGTCGAGCAAACAGATTGCCGAGATCCAGTTTCAGCAAGATGGCCTTCTGGCCGAGCTGTTCAAGCTCGAGTCGAAGGTCAAGGCCTGGGGCGCTGCGAAGGCTGAAGCGCAACGGGCCGTTAATGAAGCGGTTGGCGTGCCGACCCTTGCGTCGCTGGGGCTGCCTTCCGACACGCTCGAGAAGGTGAAGCGGTACCCGATGGAAGTACAAAAACGGGACGACGCGCTGCAGAAAGTGCAAGACGAGCGCACGGCTGCCGAAGAGTCGCGCGCGAGCCTTTCGGTTCCTGCGCTGTATCAAGATGTGCGGTTCAGCGGCGCAGTCGCCGCGGGAATCATGTTGGTTGCAGTCGCGGCGTTTCTGCAGGGCACAGGTCAGTACCTGGCGATGCTCGCAATTCCCGCGTTTACCTTCGGCGCGTTGATCGCGCTCAAGCACATCGAAGAGCTTCAAGGAATCGCGCGGCAATCCAATCGACTGGACATGTTCTCGGCGCGAGAGAAGAAGATCACCGACGGTTTTTCAGGAATCGCCGCGCAGGTGAAGACGGCGCTGAGGGCGGCCCAGGTCGAGACAGTCGAAGAGTTCGAGGCGAAGTTGTTGCGCCGACCCGAGTTCGAGCAGCTGGCGATCGCCGCCAAGGCCGCTCTGGCGCGGATGGAAGCCGACCCCGAGACTTCGCAGGCGCTTGCTCAGTCGGCGCAGCTGAAAGTCGAGCAAGAAGAGATCACCGCGAGACTGCTCGAGATGAGCGGTGGCTACATTCGCGACGAGCGCGAGATCGTTCGTGAGCTGGTGAAGCTCAGGCAGTTGCTGGCGGCCACTTCGCCGACAGAGCAATTGCCGGCTGTGTCAACGGAGCCAACCGAAACGTTTGATGACCCGATGCCTGGGCTTTTCGCGCTGGGCGCGGACCTCTTCAACACCGACGTGCCGACCTTGTGGGGCGTGCTCAAGGATCGCAGTACCCAGTACATCGTCGCGCTCACCGATCGCCGGTTGCATGGCGTCGAGGTCGACAAAGACGGGCGCACCACCGTGCTGGCTCCGGGCGGTACCATTCCAGCGGGTGAGCTTCCTGGAAAAGATCTCGACCTGGTGTACCTGTCGATTCGGCTGACGCTGGTCGAAAAGTACTCGGCTCAGGCCAAAGTGCCGGTGATCTTCGAAGACGCGTTTCGCGGCGTGCTCGGCGATGCCAAACATCCGCTGGTGATTCGAATGCTCAAGCACCTGGGAACCCTGACCCAGATTCTGCATGTCACCCCCTTCAGCCATGTTGCAGGCCCTACGGATTCGGTGTTGGCCCTTTAGTCGGGCCAGGGGGAACAGATGGAATCAGGTGCGAAGGACCCGCGTCGCCAGTTCGGCGATCGCGGTGAAGGGCTCGCGGTCGAGCTGCTCGAGAACGACGGTTACGAGATCCTCGAACGAAACGTCAGCTGCCGCCATGGTGAAATCGACATCATCGCGACCAAGGAATCGGTGCATTGCTTCGTCGAGGTGCGCAGCCGAGCGACCGATGTCTGCGGCGTTCCGGCGGAATCGGTGATCTTCGCCAAGCAGCGAAAAGTGGTGAAAGCCACCCTTTGGTGGCTTCAGCGGCAGCGGTTGCTCGAGCGCGTGGCGGTGCGCTTCGACGTCATTTCGGTGGTGGGGCGGGGGGCGGTCGCGCGGGTCGAGCACATTCCCAACGCCTTCGACGCTGGCTTTTAGTAAGCTCAGGGCCTGTTGAAACTCGCCTGAGGGGGCGTGCGCGTTGGTTCTGCTGGCGGGGGTGATTGTCGTTCTGGCGGCAGGGGCTGTGAGGCCCGTGCTTGCGAAGCCGAACGGTGCGTCGGACGTGGTTCCACCGGTGGTGGCGCTGACCCGCGAGCCTGAGCCCGCGACGAAGGAAGCAGCCGCGGCGCACCTCGTCAACGCGCAGATCGTCCACTTCCCCGGTGGCAATGAGCCGCGTGAGATCGCGAGCGTCGTCGAATCGTCTGCCGCCGATCTGCTCGCGGCGTCGGCAATCACCCAAGAGGCAACCGGTTCGAAGCCCTTGGTTACCCACAGCCTGCGATGGTTGGTCGCAGTCCGAGCTCAATGAACACAGCCCGCAGCGCTCTGACCCGAAGTGTCGCAATCGCCGCCATGACGGCGCTGATTGCGATCGCGTTGGGTCAGACCCGCCTTTGGCGTGGCCTCGAAGAGCGGGCGCAACGGGGGATGGCTTCATTGCGCGCCCCGCGCGGGTGGAATCCACAGGTGTTGGTGATTGAGGTCGACGATCAAAGCCTGCGCGAGCTCGGCTGGCCGGTGCGCCGCGCCATTTTCGCGCAAGTTGTCGCCGCGGCCGCCGGCGGGGGCGCCAAGGCAGTCGCCTTCGACGTCTACCTCACGGATTCTTCGCGAGATCCGCAAGATGATCTCACGCTCGCGGCGGTTGCCGCCGACTGGGGGCAGGTGATCCTGCCCGCCGAATGCGTGCAAGAAGTCGCGGCGACGGATCTCACTGCTGCGTCGCTGGCGGCGGTCGGCCCCACGCCTGCTCACCACTGCAGCGCCTTTAATCTGCCGGTGGGGAAGCTGAGCGAGGCCGCGACTCTTGCTCACGTCAACCCGCTCGATTCGCCTTCGGGCGACTACCGCGGCACGTACTGGTGGGTCGAGTCGAAGGGCCGCCGGCTGCCGTCGCTGTCACTGGCCGCGTTCGCGCGCGGCAACAAAATCGCGCCTGCCGACATCCAGCAAGAACGCGACGCCGTCGTCGTCGGTACGAGCCGGTTCCCTGTCGCTGCCGACGGTTCGGCGATCGCCAGCTACCGCGACTTGCCAGTTGAGAGCCGTCGATCGCTGCGGTGGGTGCTGTCCGAGCTGAAGAACGCGCCGGTCGACGCGGTGCCGGGATCATTAAGTGAGCTCTTCAAAGACAAGTACCTGCTGATCGGCCAGACGTCGAAGGTGATCGGTGATCGCGGCCCCGTGCGCACCGAGCAGCAGCTGCCGCTGGTGGTGCTTCACGCGGCACTGCTGAGCGATTTGCTCGAAGGCACGACGATGCGCGAGGTGTCAAAGCCCTTCGGTGCGTTGTTGGTGCTCTTTTCGGTCGTGCTGCTGATGACTACCGCGCTGCGACTTCGCCCGTCATTGGCAATCGGGGTTGCGGCGATCCTCTGGGGTGGCTTCATCGCCAGCTGTGTGTGGTGGGTGGGTCGGGGCTGGCTGGTCTCGCCGATCGCTGTGCTGTTGGCGGGAATGCTTGCGTTCGCGGGCGCGCTCAAAAGCCGGCGGGCGTCGCGAGAGCGCGGGCGTCAGGTGTTGCGCGAGGCGTTTGGCGCGGATGTGGCTGCCTCGGTGCTCGAGCGGGTGCTGGAGGATCCCGATCGGTACCTCACGCTTGGCGGCGCGAAAAAGACGCTCTCGGTGCTCTTCACGGACATCAAGGGCTACACCGGCTTGAGCAACGAGCTGCCGGCAGATCAGGTCATGCAGC
>JANOHG010001091.1:0-2593 GCA_031406375.1 Archangiaceae bacterium
ATCGTGCGCACGCAGTGGCTCTACGGACCCCGCGGCCGGCACTTCCCCGGCACCATCCTGCGTCTGGCCGCCGAGCGCGAGCGCCTGCAGGTGGTCTCCGACCAGATCGGCTCGCCGACCTCCACGCTCGAGCTCGCGCCCGCGCTGTGGGACGTCCTGGCGCGCGGCGAGCCCGGGCTCTACCACGCCGCCTGCGAGGGAGCGGCGAGCTGGCACGAGCTGGCCCGCGCCACCCTCGAGCTGTGCGGCGTGGCCACGCCGGTCGATCCTTGCACGACGGCGGAGTTCCCGCGCCCGGCGGAGCGGCCCGCCTACAGCGTGCTGGACTGCGCGAAGCTCGGGCGCCTGCGCGGGCGGCGCCTGGCTCCCTGGCGCGCGGCGCTGGCGGACTTCCTGCGCCTCGAAGGCCGGCTCCAGGAGGGCTAGTGTCGCGCGCCGCGAGCTCGCCCGGGCTGCGGGCCCGCGTGGCGCCGACGGCGTCGCGGCTCTCGCGCGGGCTGTATGCTAGCGCCTCCGCGGCGCGCCTCACGGCCGGCGCCGCTCTCGGCCTCTGTCTCTACGGCCCAACTCCTGACTCGGGACACTAGCGTGATGGCGGAAGCGACGTGCCTGGTGACCGGCGGAGCGGGCTTCATCGGGAGCAACTTCGTGCACCTCCTGTGCGAGGCGCGCCCGAGCTGGCGCCTGGTCAACCTCGATGCCCTGACCTACGCGGGCAACCTCGAGAACCTGACGTCGGTCGAGGCGTACCCCGAGTACGCCTTCGTGCACGGCGACATCACCGTGCAGGACGACGTCGAGCGCGCCTTCGAGGCCTGCGGCGAGGGGCCGCTCTACGTGGTGCACTTCGCCGCCGAGAGCCATGTCGACCGCTCGATCCAGTCCGGGCTGCCCTTCGTGCAAACGAACGTGTCCGGCACGCAGGTGCTGCTGGACGCCGCGCGCGGGCGCGAGGTGCAGCGCTTCCTGCACGTCTCGACCGACGAGGTCTATGGTTCGCTCGGCCCCACCGGCGCGTTCAGCGAGACGAGCCCCCTTCAACCCTCGAGCCCGTATTCGGCCTCGAAGACCTCGGCCGATTTGATCGCGCTCGCGTGGCACCACACGTTTGGAATGGATGTCGTCGTCACGCGCTGCTCGAACAACTACGGCAGCTTTCAGTTTCCCGAGAAGTTGATTCCTCTGATGGTCGACAACGCGTTCAACGACAAGCCGTTGCCCGTCTACGGCGACGGAGCAAACATTCGCGATTGGCTGCATGTCGAAGACCATTGCGCAGCGCTGCTCACCGCACTCGAGAAGGGCAGAGCCGGTGAGGTCTACAACATCGGCGGCAACTCGGAACGGCAGAACATTCAGATCGTCAAACGGATTCTCCAGCTCACTGGAAAGCCCGAGTCGCTGATCAAATATGTGAAGGATCGCCCTGGGCACGACCGCAGGTACGCGATCGACCCAACCAAGATTCGCACCGAGCTCGGGTGGGCGCCCCTACACACCTTCGAAGAAGGGCTCGAGGCGACGGTGAAGTGGTATCTCAAGAACCGCGCCTGGGTTGAGCGCGTCACCACGGGCGCGTACCGCGCCTACTTCGAGACGCAGTACCGGGCGCGGCTCTCGTGAGGATCCTCGTCACGGGAGCCAACGGGCTGGTGGGGGTTCGGCTGTGCCGGCTGCTGGCGCGCCACGGGGTCGAAGTGATCGCCGCAGGTCGAGGCCCAGCGCGCTTCGAGTGCGAGGGCGTGCGCTACGTCCCAATCGATTTCACGCATGCCCAGCAGGTCACTGCGCTGCTCGCGGCGCACAACCCTGAGGTCGTGGTGAACCCAGCGTCGATGACCGATGTCGATGGTTGCGAGAAGGCGCCCTGGGAAGCCTACCTTTCGAATGCAGCGTTCCCAGCGCAACTCGCGGTGTTGTCGAGATCAATGGGCTTTCATCTGGTGCACGTGTCGACGGATTACGTGTTCGACGGGGCCAATGGCCCCTACGCAGTCGATGACATTCCCAACCCCCGCGGCGTGTATGCGGTGACGAAGTTCATGGGTGAGCAGGCGGTGCGCGCCCTGGGTGGTTCGTGGGCGATTGCTCGAACGGCGGTCGCCTATGGCTGGCCTGCGGCGGGCCGCAACAATTTCGGGGCCTGGCTGGTCTCTTCGTTCGCTCAACAAACGAACGTCAAGCTGTTCTCGGATCAGTTCGTCAGCCCCAGCCTCGCGCTCAACGTCGCCGCGATGATTGGAGAAATCGCCGAACGGAAGCTCACCGGCGTCTGGCACACCTCGGGCGCGACGGTGATCGACCGCGTCGCGTTCGGGAAAGCCCTGTGCGCTGTGTTTGGGTTTGATGCTTCGCTGATCACCCCGACTACGCTGGCGGGAGGAAACCTTGCTGCCCCGCGTCCTCCCCGGTCGGGGCTGAAGGTCGATCGAACCGTGGCAGAGCTGACTGTCAAGCCTCTCGCGGTGACCGAAGCGCTCGAGCAGTTCCTCACCGAATACCGAGGAGTTCCGAAATGAAAGGCATTGTGCTTGCCGGCGGTTCTGGTTCTCGACTTCACCCGCTCACCCGAGTGGTTTCGAAGCAACTGCTG
>JANOHG010001097.1:0-1424 GCA_031406375.1 Archangiaceae bacterium
GCGTTGCAGGAGCTGCCTGCGGTCTTGGTGCAATCAACGCACGCGAGACCCGCAGTGCCGCAGGTGATGTTGTGGCTGTTCGTCATCATGATGCACTTGTCGCCATTACAGCACCCAGTCGAACAGTTCGATGGATTACACGCGGTCGTGTTGCTGGCGCCACCACAAGAAGGAACCACCGATGCCATGAAACCGAGAACTGCTCCCAGCGCGAGCGCTTTGTACGTGTGTTGACTCATGAATTTTTCTCAGTGAAAGCGTCACCGCGGTCGTGACGAAAGTGAAATCCGCAAATTCCCCGCCCGAAGGCGCGGACACTCGTCGATCATTTTGTAGGTGTCAACCGCAAGGAACGAGGCCGGCCTTCCGCTCGTTATTGAGCTTGAACGACCGGCCTCGCCAACCAACACATTCTACGTTGGATCAGAACGGGATGTCATCTGCGCCACCAGGAGGCGGTGCCTGATCATCTCCGGGAGGTGGCCCGTCGTTGTTGGGCTGCGAGCCTTGAGCACTGCCACCTGCCGCTTGAGCGCCTGCACCTTCCGGACGACCCCCGATGAACTGAACGTTGTTGGCGACGATCTCAGTCGAGTAGTTCTTCTTCCCTTCTTTGTCCGTCCACTCACGGGTTTGAAGGCGACCTTCGATGAAGGCCTGCCGTCCCTTCTTCAAGTACTCGCCGCAGAGCTCCGCGAGCTTTCCCCAGACGACGATGCGATGCCATTCGGTCTTCTCCTGCTGCTGACCGTTCTTGTCTTTCCAGCTCTCGTTGGTCGCGACGGAAAAATTCGCGACTGCTGTGCCTCCCGCTGTGAACCGAACTTCGGGATCGCGACCCAGATTGCCCATCAACAAGACCTTGTTCAAACCACCAGCCATAACTCACCTTTCCGTTTCGGTAAAACCGCCCCACCACGGGACGATTGCGTTGGATGCTGCAAGCCCGGCTATACCAAGCACGGCTGACATTCACGCAAGCAGGGTGCAGATCGAGTGCGCGACCAGATTGAGATTGCGGCCTGAATTCAGGGGGATCCCAAAAACGCTTGCGATGTGATCTGAGGCCCTCATCAGGGGACGAAATGTCGCGAAGAAAGGTGATGAATCGGGTGGCGAGCACCGTGGCGCCGCAGGACGGATCGACGCTTGGGCATTTGAGTGACGCCGAGTTGCTAAAAGAGCTGGCCCGTCGGCGCGCGGGGCGGGGCCAGTTCACGAGTCTCGACGACATCGAGACGGTGATCGAGTGCGACCAACGGGACCTCGGGCAGGAGGAACTTGCGAGCGTCGTTGATGCACTGCCGTCTGAAGACTTGACTGGCGCCGCGGCCACTTCCGCTACGCCCGTGAGGGCACCCGTGATCGCGAGCGCTGCGGCAAAAACTCCTCAAACTGATCGTGCGCCCACGCACGCAGGGTGC
>JANOHG010000289.1:0-2349 GCA_031406375.1 Archangiaceae bacterium
AATCTTGTTCATCACCAGGGTCGCCAACGCTTCACCTTCGATGTCCTCGGCGATGATCAGCAAGGGCTTGCCCGCACGCGCCACCTGTTCGAGCAACGGAATCAGATCCGCCATCACCGCAACCTTGCGCTCGCTGATGAGGATGTACGGGTCTTCCATCTCGACCAGCATCCGCTCGCGGTTGGTGACGAAGTACGGCGAAATGTAGCCGCGATCGAACTGCATCCCTTCGGCGACTTCGAGCGTCGTCTCGAGGCCCTTCGCCTCTTCGACGGTGATGACGCCTTCCTTCCCGACCTTTTCCATCGCATCAGCGATGATCCTGCCGATTGTCTCGTCGCCGTTGGCCGAGATGATGCCGACCTGCGCGATCTCGTTCTTGTCCTTGGTTGGCTTCGACATCGCCTTCAGTTCAGCGACGACAACCTCGACCGCTTTGTCGATGCCGCGCTTCAAATCCATCGGGTTGTGACCCGCGGCGACGAGCTTGAGACCCTCTTCGTAGATTGCGCGCGCCAGCACGGTCGCAGTCGTCGTGCCGTCACCGGCCACGTCAGACGTCTTGGAAGCAACTTCCTTCACCATCTGCGCGCCCATGTTCTCGAACTTGTTCTCGAGATCGATTTCCTTCGCGACCGTCACGCCGTCCTTGGTCACCAGCGGCGACCCGAACGACTTCTCGATCACGACGTTGCGACCCTTCGGCCCCAGCGTGACAGCGACCGCGTCTGACAACACCCGAACTCCACGCAAGATCGCGTCGCGCGCCGACTGGTGAAAGTAGATTTCTTTGGCTGCCATTTTTTTCAAGCTCCTTGAATCGCTGTAGTTTTCACAACGGCCGCGTTAGCACTCACGACCTGCGAGCGCCAAACTAAGGATTGCGCGTCGAATGTCAACCAAGGGCCGCGAACAACGCAATCAGTCGGTGACGTCGTTGACGTCGTTGTGCGGCGTCCCGGCGGGAATCCCAGGACGATCTGCAGAAGAGATGCTCCACACGTCGATCGTCGCGTCGGTGTCGAGGTTCCCCGCGGCCACCATCGTGATCTCGCACTCGGGGCAAGTGCCCTCGATTCCCAGCCCGCTTTGGAGCTCGGCTGGAACAGCCGCCCGGACCTTGGCGTTCGACTCGTTCGGAAAACGCGCCGTGTCGATGCCGATGCCGACCGCGTCCTTCGACGGCTCGGCAGTATTCGCTTCGACCGGGCCCTGCGCCGCGAACAAGTACGCATACCGGTTGCCGCGCTCTGGAACGAACCCGACCGTCGCGGGGTGAAGACTGAAGGTCGAGGTTTCTACCTGAAAAGACTTCTGCGCGGTGTAGGCCGTTTTGAGGTTCGACTTCGCCTCGGCCTGAATCGACCGAGCTTTGAACCTGATGAAGTTGGGAATCGCGATCGCCGTGAGGATGCCCACCACAGGAATCGCGAGCGCCGGCAACACCACTGCCACGATCGCCGGCGCTTGAGACCCCTTCTTCTGAACCAGCGCGACCACGCCGATGACGATCCCAACCAGAAGCAAGGGGGGAACGCAGAAGCCGAGCACCGAAAACACCAACGCAACGATGGGCAACGCCGATGGAGTTCGGCTGGCCAAAGGCGAAAGAGGAGTCATCTGCCGTTCATTTCAGGATGCTCAGCCGACGTCCACCGCCGCGTTAAGAGCTGAGAGCTCAATTGGGTGCGGTATCTGGGTACCGCGGTCAAGAACAAGAGTGCGAAAATCATCAACGCGACGAGGGGAATCAACACCGCAAGCGCACCGAGCATTGGTGAGCCCTTCTTCCTCACCAGCGCCACGACGCCGATCGCCAGGCCGACGATCAGCAAGGGAGGAACAATCAGCCCCAGCCCCGAAACGACCATCCCCACCAGCGGCAGTGAAGACGCAGCGGGCGCCGGTGCTTCCTGACTCACGGTCGCTGCGCTGCGTCCAGCCTCTTACGGCTGAGCTCGAGGTACTCAGGGTTCAGATCCATGCCAACAAACCGACAACCCTTGCCGACCGCGGCGACACCGGTCGTGCCGCTTCCGCAGAACGGATCGAGCACCACTGCGTCTTCTGCCGCGCTGGCCTCGATGATCCGGTTCAACAAGGAAATCGGCTTCTGCGTCGGGTGCCTACCGTGCGCTTTCTCCGACTTTCGCGGCGTCAGCATGCTCCAAACCCGCCCTTCGCCGTCATCGCGAAGCTCCTCTTCTCCGTGCACGCCACCGACATCGGCCCGGTCATCGACGAAACCGCTCGAACCAAAATCCAGACCCACATCGACATCGCTCGCCGTGAGGGTCGAATTCTCGCCGAGCTGACCGCGCCAAAATCCGGCACCTTCATCGCCCCAAC
>JANOHG010000098.1:0-2660 GCA_031406375.1 Archangiaceae bacterium
CTCGTCAACCACAGCAAGTTTCGCGCAGAGCTCTTTTTCCGGCTCGCCGTCGTGCGGGTGATGATGCCGCCGTTGCGACAGCGCCTCGAAGACATTCCCGACCTGGTCGATGCGTTCCTCGAGCAATCGAACGCGAGCGAAGACGAAGCGAAATCGCTGCGCAACGATGAGTTTCTGCGACGACTGCAGCTGGGCTCGTGGGCGGGCAACGTGCGCGAGCTGTTCAATCACGTCGAGCGCTGCATGTTGATGCAGACTCCGCTGACTCCGCAGGACACCGTGCGCGAAGCGCTGGCTCCCCGCGTCGATGCGAACCGCAGCTATGCCGAAGGCCGCCGCGTCGCGCTCGAGCAATTCGAACGGGAATACGTCGAGGCGCTGCTCAAGGCGCACGCGGGAAAAATCTCGGAAGCCGCCCGTTCCGCTGGAATGGATCGCGCGTACCTGCATCGCCTCGTCCGGCGCCACGGGCTGAAGAGCAAGACCTGATGTCAGGGCGGGTAAAGCAGGGACTCGAGCTCGAGCAGGCCCCGATGAAGCGACGGACCCGGCTGCAGTAGGTCCTTCGTGGCCGGCTTCACCCAGCGCGCCTGCTTCAGGCCAGGCAGTGACTGCAGCAGCGCCTTCCCGGTGTCGACGTCGGCGACGTCCAACACCACATCAGGCTTCAGCGCGAGCGCGGCCTCAGTGGAAAAGACCGGGTAGGGCGAAGGCGATGCCTGGGCGACGTTCACCGCTCCGGTGTCGAGCAACAACTCGTGCGCGAAAGAGCCTGGCCCCGCAACGACCAGCGGCTGGAAACCGTAGACAATCAATACCCGCAGCGCCTTTCGCTTCTTTCCACGCGCCCGCACTTCGTCGCGCGTCTGGTTCACTTTCGCCACCAACTCGCGCGCCTTCAAGGGCGCACCCAACGCATCGCCTATCTTCTGCGTCGCCTCGAGGACGTCGGCCACGGTGGTCAGAGGCAGCGCCAGCACCGGAATTCCAAGCTCGGCCATCTTCTCGACCGGCTTTTGATTCGCAGGCGCCATCTGCACCAGCACCAGGTCGGTCTTCAACGCGACGACCGCTTCAATCGATGGGTCATTGAAGCCGCCCACCCGCTTGAGTTTCGCTACCTCGGGCGCTTCGTCGAACCTCGACACGCCCACGAGCAACTCGCCCTTACCCAGCGCCAGCACTGTTTGGGTCAGCGATGGAGCAATCGTTACCACCCGGCTTGGGCTCCGAACGGGTTTGGGACCCAGCCACAGGCTTCCCCCATCGGCGGAAGCCAGCAGCAGCAATGACAGCAGCGCTTGGCTCACGGTACGGCGAGGACGTCGGAAACATTCGCGATGCCGGTGACTGCGTCGGGCGCGCAGGCAGAGATTGCAGCGCCCGCATCACCGAAGTAGCCGCGTCGCTCGCCCAGCGTGCTGCCATTGATGTCGAGCACGAAGACTCGCCCACCGTTTTGGTCGCCAACGTAGACGCGGCCGCCGCTGATGGCGAAGCGCGAAGGGAGAATCGGAGTGCAGCCGGGCCCACCGTCGCTTCCAGCTGGGCACTTCGGTTCCCAGCTCGACTTCGCCGTGTCGTCTTCGACCAGCACGAGCCCCGACTTGTTCGTCTTCACCAACGCAAAGAATGGAGGCCCACTGTAAACGGCCGCACCGATGCAGCTGACGAGGAGGCGCACCCCGTCAGAGACCAGCCACCCGGGGTTGAGGCACTTGTCGGCGCCGAGGTCGATAACGGTGACCGCTTCGGTGGTGAGGTTGATTTTTGCCAGCAACCCGGGGCCTTCGGGCACATAGGTGGCGGCGTTGAGATTGTTGAGCGCGACGTACAGCGCGCCGTTGTGACCGATGATTGCCTGGGGGCGGGGCACCGGGTTACCTCCGGCGAACGGCTTGAGGTCCAACGTCGAGAGGTCAAGCGTCTTAGTCACCACCGGGCGGCTCGGGTCTCTGACGTTGATTCGCACCACCTTCTGGCCTGCTGCGGCGTTCGCTGCACCGAGCCCTCCGTACAGCGAAACCCAGAGGTCATCGCCCACCTTGGCGATGCTCTGCGGGTAGGTGTTCATTCCCAGCTGCAGCTCGGCAATCGTCACCAACGCAAGGCCGAAGTCGGTCATGTCGTCGTCGGTGGTGCCTGCGTCGGTCATACCGCCGTCGGTCATGCCGCCGTCTGTGGTGCCGCTGTCGGTCATGCCGCCGTCTGTGGTGCCTGCGTCGGTCATGCCGCCATCGGTGGTTCCTGCGTCTGGAAATGACGTTCCGTAGTTTCGAAGAATCTGCACGGTGCCGCTTCCCGAGTTCGCGATGTAAACGTACTTCCCATCGACGACAATCTGGTTGGGTGCGTTACCGGTGGCGTTTGAAATCGGCCACTTCGCAAAGGCGCCTCCGTCGACCGACTGCATCCGGGCCTGGTAGACTTGCTGATCAATTCCATCAAGAGAGAGCAGGGTCCCGTCGACCGTTGCGAGCGATTGCGGCGCGGTGCCCAGCCGTTCGACGGGCCCCCGAAATTCGCTGCCGCTTTGAATCCCCACCACCTGGCCCGAGCTAAAACACGCGGCGACGAGGTCGTAGGTGCAGCGGCCTTTGCGGCAGCTTTGTGACTGCTCACATTTGACTCCGCAGGCTCCGCAGTTGTTCGCGTCGGTG
>JANOHG010001162.1:0-6929 GCA_031406375.1 Archangiaceae bacterium
AGGCCGAGGCGGCGGCGGTACTCGGCGCCGCGTTCCACGGGCTGCGAGGGCGTGCGCAGGACCCCCTCCCGCCGCCTACGTGGAGCGGCAACACGACGCCGCGGGCCGGGCAGCCCTGCGCGGTCTGCGTCGTTCGCGCGTCTTCGGGCCTGGGGTAGAGCACCGGGTGCAGCACATCAACCCACCCTTCCTGCCGACCATCGCCGACAACGGGCACGACCAGCAGGTCACGCGCGCGCGTGGCCGCGACATAGACGAGCCGAATCGATTCTTCGCGCTCGCGCCGCAGCACCTCGGCCGACTGCTCGAGCAACTCGACCGGACTGCAGCCTGCGAGCGGCTCCGCCCAGAGCTTTTTTTCGGTGTCCACCCAGTGCGATGGATTCCTTCGGCCCGAATGCGGCGCGGTGGGGTCCGCGAGGATGACGACTGGAAACTCGAGCCCCTTCGCGCCATGAACGGTCATCACGCGAACACCTTCGCTGCCTTCCTCGACAATCGGTGCTTCTGCGGCGGTTCCGCCCAAGGCGTCGGCGTGAAGGCGGTCGATGAAGGCGCGAAAAGAGCGCCCGCCCGCGGCTTCGAAGCGGCGAGCGAGATCCGTGAGCTGCGCCAGGTTCGCCAGCGCTTGGTCTCCCGCGGTCCAGAACGCGACGCCTGCGTGCGCGCGCGTCGCCTCGAGCAACAAGGCGATCGTGTCGGCGATCGGCCGCCTGTTGCGACCGTTGTGCAGCGCCCGCAGCACAGCCAGCCCTTCGACGACCTCGAGCGCCGCCGGCGGAAAAGCCTCGGTCGGATAAGGGCGCAACGGATGCAATTTTCCCGCAGCTGCACGAAACGTCAGCAACGCATCGTCGGACAACGCGAACAACGGCCCGCGCAGCGTCGCGTAAACAGACAGCTCGTCGTCAGGCCATTCGACCGCGGTCAGCGCGTTGCGCAGCGCGAGCACTTCTTCGCGCGCGTGGAAGGAACGACCGCCGACGAGCACATGGGAAATTCGTCTCGCTTCGAGCGCGCGCGTGTAGCGCAGCGTCATGTCGGCGCCTTCCCACCCCTTGAAGCGCTTGAAGAGAATGCAGACGTGCTGCGGCTGAATCGGCACCGGCTCGGTCGCGCCGCTCTCCATCACCTTCCAGCCGCTCTTGCGGATGAGAAAGTCGACGAACGCTCCCACCGCATCGGGGTACGACTCTTCGATGCTCTGATTGGTAATCTTCCCGTAGTGCGCGTAGGGCCTTGGAACCGGCAAGGCAATCAGCGACGGTTGACCTGAGATCGGCTCGCGGTACTTCGTCAGCGGCACGTAGCGCGCCTGCGTCTGAGTGCCGGCGCCCATCTGGGCAGCGAACGCGGCATTGACTGCCTCCTGGACGATGGGAGCGGCGCGAAAGCTCGTCGTGAGGTCAAGCAGCGAAGCGCCGCCCTGCAGCAGCCCGACCTTCACCCGCTCGTAAAGCGCGACGTCGGCGCGGCGGAACCGGTAAATCGACTGCTTCGGGTCTCCGACGATGAACAGCTTTCCGGGCACCGGCACCGCGCGGTCGGGATCCGTCACCGAAGAATCCGATGCGGCGAGCAGTCGCAGAATGTCGGCCTGCAGCGGATCCGTGTCCTGGAACTCATCGACGAAAAGGTGGGTGAAGCGCGCCTGAAGCTTCTCTCGCACCTCACCGTTTGCCTGAAGCAGGTCTCGAAGTCGCAGCATCAGGTCGAAGAAGTCGAGCTTTCCCGAGCGCGCTTTCACCCCCTCGTAGGCTTCGACCAACGGCAGCAGCTCAGCATGCAAACAAGCGGCGAGGTCGGCGTTGGCGCGGGCGAGCACCAGGTCGAGCTGCACCTTCACCCCGTCGCGCCGCGTGATGACGTCGGCGCGAGAGAGGGTGCGGGAATAGTCGGAGCCAAAGCCCTTGTGCATCCAGCTGCGATGTCGGGCCAGCTCGCCCAGGGCCGCTTCGAGCCCGTCGTAGTCGCGTTCCGCGACTGCTTCGCGGTGATCGAGGTCCATCACGAAGCGATGAACCTCGGCGAGGTTTCCGCGCAGGAAGTCGTCGTTGGCTCCTTCGGCGGCCAGCGCTCCCAGCTCGCGCAAGGTCGGAATCAACAGCTCGAGCTCGAAGTCGCGGTCGAATGGATCTCGGCGCCAGGCGCCGGCGAAGTCTCGGTGCTCGACCAGCCGCAGCGCCGAGTTTCGCAGCAGCTGCTTCGGAGTCAGGTGGTCTTTCCGACGCGACCTGCGGCGCAACAGCCGACGCACACCTTCGCCTGGGGAACGAAGCGTTTGGGGAAACCACCCATCGAAGGCCGCGTCGAGCAGCGCCGCCGAATCGTCATCTGCGGCGATTTCGAACAACGGGTCGACTCCGGCGGCCACCGGGTGCTCGCGCAGCAAATCTGCGCACACTTCGTGAATGGTCGCGATCCGCGCAACCTCGAGCTCAGACAGCGCCCGTTCGAGCCGGACCTGCTCTGGCGTGCCGACGGGGGCGGCCAAGCGTGCGTCCTCGAGCGCCTGACGCAACCTCAACTTCATCTCGCCCGCAGCCTTCTGCGTGAACGTGACCGCGATGATTTTCCCCAGCGTCGCGTTGTGGTGTCCCTTCGCGATCACCGCGACGATTCGCCCGACCAGCGCAGTGGTCTTCCCCGTGCCCGCCGCCGCCTCGACCACCAAGGTGGAGTCGAGATCCTCTGCGATGCGGGTGCGTGCGCTGTGATCGGCGAGCATCACTTCATCCCCCGCAGCCGCTCGAGCGCTTCCAGTTCGTGGCGCGACTTGTTGCGAAGGCGACGTTCTTCATAGGCGCCGCAGATGGCCTTGTAGTCGCACCAGAGGCACTCGTCCTTCGCCGGCGCCGCGGGAAGAAAGCCAACCTCGAGCGCCTTGCCGACGATCGCGACTGCCTGGCGCGCGGCACCTCGGGTGGTCGCGTCGAGGGGAATGAAGACTTCGCTGAAGCCGCCCGCCTGGGTGCAGTAGTAGAGCCTGCCTCCTTCGATGGGCTGGTTAGGGAAGAGCTTCTCGAGCGCGAGCGCGTAGAGCGCCGGCTGAAGCGTCTTCCCGCCACCCAGCACGGTGCCGGATTCGGCGCGGGCCTTGCCAGTCTTGTAGTCGGTGGCGCGCAGCGCGCCGCTGGGGCTGCGTTCGACGAGGTCAATCGACCCACGCAGCGTGAGCCCGACGTCGAGCGCGGCGGGATCCGCCTGGCTCTGCGGATCCTGTTGATCTCGGTTCGCGAGCCCAAACGCGAGCTCGAATTTCCACGGCGCCCACTGGGGAACAGCCTGAACTGTGCGACGCAGCCACTCGCGGACGTCGGCGCTGATCGCGATCAGCCCGTCTTCCCAGACGCGGTCAATCGCCGGCGCAAAGGTGTCCTTGTGGTGACTCGCGACGCGCTTCAGCACCGCGTCTATCTCAATCAGCGCTTCCTCGAGGTGCGCGTCGTCCAGCGGCACGCCTCGTTCGCGCAGCGCGCTCAGCACGCCGTATTGCACCTCGTGGACAATCGAGCCGCGCTGCAAGGGGTCGAGCTCTTCGATTTCGACCGGCTCTTCGCGTGGAGCCAAGCGCACGATTGCGCTGAGGAAGAACCGGTAAGGACACGCCGCGAAGTGCTGCAACGCGGTGGCTGAGAATGACCGTGCTGAGAGGTGATGGGGAACAAGCGCGGCCAGCGCTTCGGCTGAGGGCTTCACCAACCCGTCGGCCTGCGTCCACGAGCGCTGCCAACGTTGGTAGCGCATCCGCAATGCGCGCGCGAGGAACCGATTGCCCTGGGTGAGGTAGCGGGCGGATCCACGGGGGGCGGGTGATGGGCCGCGGAAGAGTCCACCGAGCACCGAGAGGTCTCGTTCGGTGATGTCGATCGCCGACGCCGAATCCTTAGCAGCGGGCCAGCCGATTCGCGCCTCGACTGCGCGCTCGGCCCGGCGGCGCAGCTCTTCGTACCGGGGAAGTGTGCCTTCAGCGGCCCGCAGCGCCTCGAGGCCATAGAACGACGGGACGCGCGGCCGACCTTCGTGGACGTCGAGTCGAGGGTAGGAAAGCACCACGCGCCTCGTCGCCGCGCCGACCGCCAGCTGCAGCTGCAGGCGTTCAGCCGCCACGCGCTCGGCGTCGGTCTCCAGCTGCAGACCAAGCCGTCGTCGATCGATGTCCGGAATGATGGGGTCTTCGCGCACCTTCTGCGGAAAAATTCGTTCGGCAAGGCCAGGCACGAACACCACCTCGAAGCTCATTCCCCGCGCGGCGTCGATCGGCCCGACGAACACCTTCCCGAAACGCCGCCCGAGTGAAGGCTTGGTCAGCTCGAGCAGCCGCTGCGACAGCACCCGCCGCACCTCGCGCAGTCCCACCGGCCCGACCACGCCGATTGGCGCCAGCTCAGCCAGCAGCGAGAGCACCCGCTGTGGGTGGCGTAAACAGCGGCTCGCGAGCTCGGTCAGAGCGTCGAGCCATTCTTTCCAGGCGGCGAACTTCGGCAACGCGCTCAGCAGATCCAGCAAAGGCAGCGCGTACTCGCGAAAGGCGGTCAGATCCGCAAGCGCCTTCGTCAGGCGCAGCGCGTTGGCTTCGCTGACGTCGGGAGCAGCGCGCTCGAGCTTGAACTTTTCCCCCAGACCATTCAGACGGCGTTCCCAGCGCGCGCGACCTCCGATGACCGCGGCGTCGACGAGCAGCTGTTCCCAACGCCGCGGAGCTCTGAGCGTACCCGCCGTTACCGGTGCATCGACGAAGGGCTCGGCGTCGACGGCTTCGGGCTCAGCCGAATCGGAATCGTGCACCTGGTCGGCGAGAGCCGAATCCACCGGTTCCCAACGCACGTCGGGCGCCAAAGGTGGCGTGCCGTCGGCGTTGGCGGCTGGCACTTCACCCAACGACAGGTACTCAGCAAACCGGGAAGCCGACAGGCCGTCATCGGCGCACGCAAGCAGCGACAGCAGCGCGCGACCCGCTGGATCCGGAGCGCGGGTGCCCAACGCACAATGCGCAGGGACACCGGCCCGACGCAGCGCCTCGTACATCGGGCTGCGGTATGGCCCAGGGGCGCGCAACAACACCGCCATCTTGTCGAACGGAACTCCCGTCGCGGCCGCCTGCTGAAGCTTGCGAGCGACTTCGATGCATTCTCGAAGCTCGCCAGGCGCAGAGATTATCGCGACGTCGTCGCCAGGCGGCCCTACCGACAGGTCTCCCTGGCGAAACAGGTTTTGTTGAAGGCGGGTGAGCGCGGTCGTGCAGGGAATGCGGCGGGTGGTTGGCGCGGTTGCCAGCGCCGCCTCGAGCATCGTCGCCGAACGTTCGTCTCCCGAAGGCACCGTCGCCAGGATGTCGTCGCTGCGCGCCGCGAGGGCGACCACCAGCTCTTTCTCGAGCGGGTGCTTGAGTTCGACGTCGAGCAGCAGCGCCGGCAGACGACACAAGGGATGAACGCCGCGCGAAAGCTCAGAGCGTGCCAGGCGAAGGATGATCGCGTAATCCGCCAGCGCGGCGGCGGCCAACGCGGCCTCGAAGGCAGTGGCGGCGATCGCCAGGTCCTGGTCGATGACCTCGTTGGGGATTGCCGCCAGGCGAATTTCGGTGACGGTGCGATCGAGCGCACGCGGCAACCCCGGCTGATCTGCCACGGGCCCGAACCGGCCAAGCTTCCCAGCTTGCCCAAGTTGGTAGACGACGCGGATCCACAGGGCCTCGGTTGCCAATGGGGTCGAAGGAGTCAGGCCCGCCTGCAACAGCCCGCGCTCGGCGAGACTCAACGAAAGCCGATGCAGCGACAGCCGATTCCAACCAAACGTCGCTTTGCTCTTGAGCCCGACGGTGCGGAGCAGATCCGAGGCGCCTTCGACGCTGCCGCCGATGACCAGCAATTCCGAATGCGCGGCGAGCTGCGCGAGCCATTGTTCTGCGCGCTCGAGGCGAAGCGCTGCAGACGGCGAGATGAAGATGCAGCGGCGCACGGCCCGCTTATCCCACGCGTGCTGACGCCCGGCGCAGACTCTTCGACCTGGATCTCGCCAGACCTGTCTGCTGTCCGCGCCCAACCCGGCGAACACCGGAAAATGAGCCTGGAATCTCGCGCCGCGCACCACCCCTAACGAAAAAGCGAGGCATCAGCGCGCTAGAACAAGGATAGTCGCCCAAATGCGCGTCACCTTCCACGGTGTTCGAGGCTCCGTTCCTACCCCGGGGCCGTCAACCGTGCGGTACGGCGGGAACACTGTCTGCGTCGAGGTCCGCCTGTCGGACAACAGCTTGCTCGTGCTCGATGCAGGCACCGGAATCCGCGAGCTCGGCAAGCAGCTGATGCTGACCGACAACGCGCTCGCTGCTCCGATTCATCTCTTCATCACCCACCCACACTTCGATCACATTCTCGGGTTGCCATTCTTCGCGCCGCTTTACCGCAAAGAGGCGCACGCGATTTTTCACACCTTCACGCCACGCGCGCATCGCCACGCCAAGCACCCCGTCGTGTTCGATGGTGAACACTTTCCGATTCGCGTCGCCGACGTTCCCGCGCGGCTCGAGACGGCCGACGCCACCAACGGCGAGTTCTTCGTCGGCCCCGCCCGCATCCAACACGTGCTGCTCAACCACCCGGGTGGCTCAACGGGTTTTCGAATTGACGACGCCGACGGCACCTCGCTTTGCTACCTCACCGACAACGAGCTGCATCCTTTAGGGGTTCCAACCACCTCGGTGGAACAGCTCGCGCGGTTTGCCGCTGGAACCAACCTGCTGATCCACGACGCGCAGTACCTGCCGTCAGACATGCCGGCGAAGAAAGGCTGGGGCCATTCGCAGGTCGACGACGTGCTTGAGCTTGGGCGGATGTCCGAAACCCGCAACGTCGTGCTCTTTCACCACGAGCCCGAGCGAGATGACGAAGCGCTGGATCGAATCGCTGCCCATGCGCAGTCTTGGG
>JANOHG010001163.1:0-3380 GCA_031406375.1 Archangiaceae bacterium
CGCACCAACTGATGCGCAAAGGCAAGCTCGAGGCAGCAGCCGACGTCTATTTGCAGCTCATCGCCCAGAACGACAAAGACCCTGCCTTGCGCCTTCACCACGCCGAGCTGTGCGACAAGCTCAATCGAAAAGATCGCGCGATCTCCTCGTACCTGGTCGCCGCGCATCTGCTGTTGGACTTAGGCCACACCGCTCGCGCCCGTGCTGCGCTCAGCGCCGGACTTCGAATCTCGCCCGGCGACTCCAGCTTGAAGAAGGCGCTGCTCGAAGTGGCGCCTCCGCCCAAGCTCGAGCTGGTGCGACAGCCGATTGCCTATGTCGATTTCGAGCTTGTTCCCGATGACGAGGTGCCCACCGAGCCGAACACGATTCCCATCGACGCCGTCTTTCTCGGCGATGAGTGCGAGGCGGCTCCAATTCCGCAGACAATCAGCCAACGAACCCCCGCCCGAGCGCGAAGCCGTTAGAAGGGTCTGATCCGAGCGCTGGGCGCCATGTAGATTCGAACGATGAGGAAACGTTGGTGGCTGATTGTGCCCGCTGCGCTGTTGCTGGCGTCGTTGGGGTACTGGGTATGGGTCGTCAACGACCGCGCGCTGCGCAGCCGGAACACGCTTTTCGAGTACCACGTCCCGGGCGGATTTAGCGGGTGGATCACGATCAAGTATGGCGTGCCAGGCGCGCCGCCCCTTCCCTTCGTGTCCAATCAGATCGTCGGCACCTATACCCTTCGCATTCCATCGTCTGGCACCCTCGAGACGAGCTCACCGGTGCCTGGCGCTCGACCTACGGGGCGCTACTTTCGAAGCGAACGAGGAGGATCCGTGTTGATCGCCTGGGTTCCCCCGCCATTCTTTCTGCGCGAAGACTACACCTCGAAGTGCACGCTCATTTATGTCCCCGCCAGCGCTTTGCCGCCCGGCCAGGATGCTCCGCCCTACCCGGACAACGGCTGCCACTGAAACCCGAACGTGACAGGGCCCGGTGTGACTTTGCAGAGGGATCTGTGTCATCACCCGCGCACTTTATTTTTTTGAGGTGTGCATGCGTTGGCTTGTATTGCTCTTCATTGTCCCAATGGTCAGCGCCTGTGCGTGCGCTGGCAAGAAGCTCAAACCCGTCGAGTTAGTGCCCGATTCCGGCGTCGTCGTCATCGGGTGCACGCCCGCTGCCGAGGTCTGCAACGGCATCGACGAGAACTGCGACGGGGTGGTTGACGATGGTCTCCCGCTCAATACCTGTGGCGTCGGGGCTTGCAAGAACAGCGGGCCGTCTTGCGTGAACGGCGCGGCGGTCACCTGCACCCCACTGGCTGCCAACGCAGAGATCTGCGACGGCAAAGACAACGACTGCGATGGGATGACCGATGAGGATCTGCTGCCAACCACCTGTGGCGTCGGTGAGTGCATGGCGGTCGCCGCAACGTGCGCAGGGGGTGCTCCTCTCACCTGCACACCGCTGAACCCCAGCACGGAACGCTGTGACGGCAAAGACAACGACTGTAACGGCACCGTCGACGAAGGCCTGCTGCAGAACCTTTCGACCGATCGCCGCGTCACCAACAACAGCTCGAGCAGTGACTTCGTGTACGCCGGCTGGAGCGGATCGCAGTTCGGCCTCGTCTGGCAAGACAAGCGCCTCAACGCGAACGGCGAGATTTACTTCGCGGCGCTCGACAAGAGTGGAGCGCGCCTCACCCTGGAGGATGTTCGCGTCACCACCACCAGTGGCATCGATGCGCACCCAGCGCTGACCTGGAATGGAACCCGCTATGGCCTGGTCTACGCCGACAACTCGAGCGGCAATTTCGAACTGTACTTTCGCCTGCTCGAGGCAAACGGAACTCCGGTGGGAAATCCGATTCGGATCACCAACTCGGCGAACGCATCCGACTGGCCCGACCTGGTGTGGACTGGCGCGTTCTTCGGACTCGCGTGGGAAGACGAGCGCAGCGGCGCGAGCAAGGAAGACATCTATTTTCAGAAGCTGGATGCCAACGGCCAAAAGGTTGGGCCGGAAATCCAGGTAACGACCGACAGCGCTCGGCAAATGGCGCCGATTCTCAAGTGGTCGGGTACTGACTTCGGCGTTGCGTGGACCGACACAAGGTTCACCCAACGCGAGATCTACTTCCGAAAGCTCGACGCGAATGGGCAGCTGGTCGGAGCAGAGACGCGAATCAGCAACGATGCCGCCGATTCAGCATGGCCCGACCTGGCGTGGAATGGCACCGACTGGGCGACGGTTTGGCACGATTCGCGCGATGGTAATTCCGAAGTCTATCTGGCGCGGGTCGCGGCGAACGGCCAGCGCATCGGCCCTGAGCTCCGCCTCACCCAATCCAACGGGTTTTCGGGGTACCCGTCGATCGACTGGAACGGGTTTCAGTACGGGCTGTCATGGCAAGACGACCGTTCGGGCTCGACGGCGATCTACTTCGCGCAGGTCAACGCCCTGGGGATGAAGAACGGCAGCGATCTGAAGGTGAGCTCAGGCAGCGGCACCAGCGCGTTTACGACTGCGCTGTGGAATGGGTCGACGTATGCGTTCGCGTGGCGCGATGATCGCCATGCGCCCAATGGCAACACCGAGCTGTACTTCGCCTTCGTCGGCTGCCCCTAGCCTACCGGCTGGGCACGGGTAGAATGAACGCGCATGAGTGCAGCGACGAACCGTCGGCGCTTCCTCCGGGTCCGACCCAAACAGATCGCAACCCGCGTGCGCGCGGGTGATGAGCTGCACATCGGGCTGGGAATTGAGAACATTTCGATGGGTGGCATCTTCGTGCGTTGCAACACCCCGATGAAGGTGGGGCGCGTGGTGGTCCTCGAGGTGATGCGCGCGGGGGTGACCCAGACGCTGGAGCTCGAGGGAACGGTGACGTCGTCGGTGAGCATGGCCGCCGCCGCCGCGTCGCACCGTTCTGCAGGTATGGGAATCTCATTCGATGCGTTGGCTCCACACGTGCAACATCGCCTCGAAGCGTTGATCGTCTCGATTGATCCTTCGGCAATCAAGCAACCGCCCGCGAAGAGGGCAGCGAAGGCGCCCGCGCTACAGGAAAGCACCGAGCTCACTGCCCGCCACACCCCGAGTCCGACCGCTGTTCCGAGCAAAACGTTGGTGCGGGTGAGCCGGCCCGACCGCGAGCAGTCAGACGAGGTTCAGAGCCTTCGACGCGACCTCGAAGAGCGCGACCAGTTGATTGCTGATCTGCAGATCGAGAATCAGAAGCTGCGCAAGCGCCTGCTCAACCTCGTCAACCACGGTTAGCGCGCGAACTCGGGCTTCGCGCGAAGCGGAAAACCAACCGACTGATTCAATCAGTTCGAGGCGATCACCGAGCCCGAAGTACCGGCTGGGCCGGCCTGAGCAGGCTG
>JANOHG010001186.1:0-6566 GCA_031406375.1 Archangiaceae bacterium
AAGCCTGCGATGAAGGGTGGCGAGCCTGTGTCAACCACCACCACCTACAATTACACCTTCCTTCTCGATTGAAGGGGCTGGCATTCGGCGCGGGTCATCGGCCCGCGTCGACGCGTTGCTTCTTGTCGGCGATGCACTTTCGAAGCTGCTTCTCGAGGAATTCGTGCGGAATACCCGCCTCGAGATGGAAATCAGCAAAACCTCCCTTCGCCTGAGACACCCGCGCGAAGCCGAGCACTTCGGCGGCGCTTTTGTTTCCTTTCGCTTCGGCCTGGAGCTTCGCGAGAGTCAGTGCGCTGCCGAGCGCCTTTCGCAGATCCTGGGTCTTGGTTGGATCTGACCCCTGGATGTCGGCCACCAATCCCACGTCGTGCGAGACATCGGCGTGAATCTTGATGGTCGAGGCGGCCGAGTCCAACAGCGCTGCGAGCGCCGGGTTCTCTTCCGAGAGCGCGGCCGCCAGAGGCCCAGGCTTGATGATGCCGTACATTTCTCCATAGGCGTCTTCGTCGGTGAGAACGCGCTTTTCTGTAGGGTCGCCCTTTCCATCGAGGCGATCCAAGACGGTGGTGACCTCTTCTTCAGAGTCTCCCGTTACCAGCACCTGCCCCTTCCAGAGCGCCATTGGCTGCCCAACTCCGCCATCGGAACGCGATCGGGAAAAGAGCTCGGCGTTAGGGCCGAACTGTCGCCTCGTGTCGGCGTTGATCAGCTCGCCCACATCGGTTCCCGAAAAATCGCCGGTGAGAATCAGCGTGCTGTCGGCCACCGCGACGCGGTCGAGCTTGTCGACAGGGTCGAAGCCCGCGTCTTTCAACCCCGCCAGCACCGACTCGTCCTTGCCGGCGAAGACGCATTCGATCATCAGGTTGCCCAATTCCGAGTGTCGAATTGCATTGGCCTCGATGACCACCGCTCCGTTCTTTACCGAGGTGGGCATCGCGGCAAGCACCGGGTCACGCACCTGCGGCGGAAGAAGCGGCGCCCCCTCGGCGACGGCCGGCGTGGGCAAGACCGGCAGCGTCTGGCGCCCTTGGTTCCGCTCGCGCTCGTCGCGCGTCATGAACCTCGGCAGGTGAACCTTCTTCGCCTTGGTCTCGTTCTCCTCTTCGGTGCCGGACATCACCCATGCCCCAAGGCCAAAGAGAAGCGCGGCTGCGACCAACCAAGGCCAACGACGCTTTTTCGTTAAACGCGAAGCCATCAGAAGTCCTTGTTCTCGAATCGCCAGGCAGCGATCGCGAGCATTCCAAGAGAGAAGATGAGCGCGCCGCCGACGAGGCGAAAGCTCAATGCAGGGTTGAAGTTCTCGTCACCCGCCAGGCGAATACACTGCTCGGCAAGCGTCCACAGCCGGGGAAACGGCTGCACGCCGTAATGGAACAGCGTTCGGCCGATTCCCACCTCGAGCGTGTCTTCAATCTGATCGCGCGCGCTGGCGAGGACTCCCATCACCAGCACAAAAATGCCCACCGCCGACGACGCCGCAGCGCTGCGCACGAAAAACGCGCTGGTGAGCATCGCCGAATAGAGCGCGCAGAAGCCGGCAACACCCAGCAGGGATCCACTCAGCAGCGCCGTCGTCCAGAAGCCCGTCTTGAAACCGAACACGAGCGTGATTCCCAGCGCGCCATAGCCCGTGCAAAGCGAGGCCAGCACGAGCACTCCAAGGTAGGTGCCAAGCAGCAATTGCCAACGCGAGACAGGCAGCGACAGCAGGTGCTCGATTCGGCCTGGGGACAACAGGCTGGGCGCGAAATCACTGCAAGCGACGGCGAGGAACAGCGCGCCTCCGAAGAACCCGATGCCCGCCGCCACCATGTAGATGGGCCGCATCACTTTGTCGGTCGAGACGATGTCGTCGAAGAGCATCGCGCCGAAGAGCTTGCTGCCAGAGATTGCTCCGTCGACGACATCGAGGCGAAGGAACAGCCCGAGCAGACAAAGCACGAGGGTGATTCCAACCAACAGCCCCAGCACCCACTTGCGCGCGAGCGCCTCTCGAAGCAGATCTCTCGCGACGTGCAGGGTGACGTTCATTCCCTTCTCCCTGCGCCCGTCGCCTCGCTCAGAACTTCCTCGAGATCGACCGCGATGGGCATCACCTCAACCACCCACACCGAAGCCTCGCGCGCCTTTCCCAGGGCTGCGTTGAGCGCTTCGACATCGGGGCGCTCGAATCTCCAATGGGCCCCTTGGGCGACGAACCCGAACGCCGCAGGATCTCCAGACCCGCTGAACTTCACTTTCCAGCCTTCGCGTTGAGCCGTCAATGACTCGAGGGTGCCTTCTCGCACCAGTCGACCGAGATGAAGGATTCCCACCCGATCGCAGACGCGCTCGGTCTCGGCGAGCAGATGCGAGTTGAGCAACACCGTGGCGCCGCGCGCTTTCTCCTCGAGCAGAATCTTTCGGACTTCGACCCGACCGATTGGGTCGATGCCGTCGGTCGGCTCGTCGAGAATCAGCAAGTCAGGTCTGCCGAGCAGCGCAATCGCCAACCCCAACCGCTGCCGCATTCCCTTCGAGAAGCCGCCGATTCTTCGGTTGACGGCCTCTTGTAGGCCCACCCGCGACAACAGCTGCGGGTCAGAAGGCACGTTCTTCAAACGCGCGACCGAGGCGAGGAATTGCAAGGGAGTCCAGGCATCCGGCAGGTGCAGACGCTCGGGCAGGTAACCAATTCGCGCCCGCACCGCACGCTCTTCGGGGCTTCCGCCCAGCACGTGGACCTCGCCGCTGCTAGGGCGTGCGATGCCGAGCAGCAGCTTGATGAACGTCGTCTTTCCAGCGCCGTTGGGGCCGATCAGCCCAAAGGCGCTGCCGCGTGGAATCGACAGCGTCAGCTCATTCAACGCGGGCTGTGCGACCCCGAAGAGCCGGGTGAACGACTTGCTCAACCCTTTCACCTCGACGGCCAGGCTCACGTCAGCCCACCTTCGCACTCGCCGCGGGGCTGCTCGCGCCGCAACTCGGGTTCCCAGCGCAAGAGAGTACCGAGCGGCACGCTATCGCTCGAGTCTGAAGCGGTAGATGACACCGGTGGAAAGCTCGATTCGGTCGCCGTCTCGCAACGCGGCGCGCAAGACGGGCCGACCATTGAGGGTGATGCCTGAAGGCGAAGCGGGCACTGCCTCTATTTCCCAGTGGGCGTGGTTTCGTTGCAATTTCCAATACGCGACGCCCACTGGCCCATGCACCCCGCGCGACGGAGCAGCGACATCGATGAGCTCGGTGCTTTCGCCAAGGGCCTGAACGTCTCCGGGTTGCTCGGCGGCGCGCAGCCCTGCCCGCTCGACAACCAACGCGGCGCGACGAAAACGGCCGAACAGCGGCGCTTGCGTGAGCGTGGGGAAGTGGGGCCGCAGCATCGCATGAAGCGCAACGTTGGCATCGTCCACCCAGGCATCCGCGTGCGAGCAGTCTCCGAGGTGGAGCACCTTCAACGTCGTTGGAACGAAGGTCTGTTCATGCCGCAGCACATCGACGAACGCGTTCGCGCTGCTCAACGCACCACCTGCGTCGAGAACCAGCTCTTCGAGGAAGCGTGCCACCGGCAGCCGCAGCAGCAGGTCGATTGACGTCAGCGGCTCGACGCCAAACAGCAACAGGTCGCGCAGCACCGCGCGTCGCAGCATCCCGTTGGCCCACTCCACTTCCAGACGACCTTCGATGAAGGGGCGCGCAAGTGGCCCGAGCCACCGCAGGTCATCCTCGGGGCGAGCGTCGCCCTTCGTCGCTCGCGCGATGCGTTCTCCCAACGGGTCGTTCGCCTCGAGCAGCGTGTCAGCCCACACCGCCAACCGCGGCAGATCATCCAGGTTCAGCTGTGCGAGCGGGCCTTCCCCGACTGGCGCGGTCAGGAACCGGAAGACGGGACCCCACTCGGGCAACTCGAGGGTGTCCAAATGCTGAAGCACAACCTCGGCGCGGGGAGACCCATTGACGAGGGTGCGCAGATCCGCCGCGGTGTGGGTCAGCCGCCACTGCTTGTCCTTGAACGACACGCGACCGTGAATGCGGGCCAACTTGCTGGGCGAAATCTGCAGCTCGGCGGCGGAACCGAAGGATCGCCCTCCAGGGCCGAGCGCGAGCTGTTCGCCTACGGTGAGCGCGGTTCGTTCGACCGGCGTCACCTGCACGTTCCGCGGAGCCCAGAGGAGTTGGAGAAATCCGTTCATTGCTGCAGGTGCGCCACCCCACCGACTGTAGCGTCGCCCGTGACCTCTTTTAAGTGTGAAGAACTTGGGGACCCTATCTACGACCCTCGTCCCCCGTCGAACGGGTAGGCCGCTCCATCACGCGACTTGACCCCGTAATTGCCGCGGCAGGGAGTAAGCTGCGCCGGTGCTGGTGCGAAGGTCAGTCACTGTGGCACTCGCCGGCTGCGTGGCAATCGGCCTGGCTGTGAGCCTGCTGACGAATGGCGTCGACGTCGAGCCTTCGAACTGGGGGACAACGCACCAGCTCCCGTTGAGCTTCGAGCAGCACGACGCGCAGTTCTTCGCGCGGGGTCCTGGCTACGTCATTGGCATCGGCTCGACGGGCGCGACGCTCTGGCTGCAGAACGGAGATGAACCGCCGACGCCGGTGAAGCTGAACTTCCCCGGCACGATCGAGACGGCAGCGATCCCCGAAGAGAAGCTGCCGGGGACGGCGAACTATTTTCTCGGCGATGATCCCGCGCAGTGGCGCACCGACGTCCCGACTTTCGCCAGCGTCAGGTTCGCCGAGGTCTACCCTGGCATCGATCTGGTCTTTCACGGCCGACGCGGCGAGCTCGAGTACGACTTTCTCGTTTCCGCCGAAGCCGACGCAAGCTTGATCTCCGTCCACCTCGAAGGCGCCGAGTCGTTGCAGCTCGACGCGCGGGGCGAGCTCGTGGTGAAGGTGCCCGGCGGAGTGCTGCGCCAGCGCAGACCGCGGGCGTTCGAGGCTGGGCGCGAAGTGCCAGTCGCTGCGCAGCTCGAGGCGCCAGATCGAATTCGATTCGCCCTCGCAGAGCCGAGGAACGGTGCGGTGCTGATCGACCCCGTGCTCGTCTATTCGACCTACTTCGGTCGCAACACAGTCGGCCAGTCGATCGCTGTGGACACGATGGGCAGCGCCTACATCGCCGGTAGCACGACCTCGGTCTTCGGAGTGCCGACGATGAACCCGCTGCAGGGCTCCCCCGACGGCGGCCTCGAGGCGTTCGTCACCAAGCTCACTCCGGCGGGAGACGCGCTCGTCTATTCGACGTACCTGGGAGGCCGCCTCAATGACGAGGCGCTCGGCATCGCGCTCGACCCGTCGGGCAACGTGTACCTGGTCGGCAACACCCAGTCGACCAACTTTCCCGTCGTGATGGGGTTCCAACCGTCGCCGGGCGGGATGCAGGATCTCTTCGTCGCCAAGCTGAACCCCGCTGGCAACGCGCTGCTCTACTCGACCTATCTGGGCGGCAATGACCTCGAGGAGGCGACCGGGATCGCAGTCGGCCCGACCGGTAGCGCGCACGTGACGGGCTACACCGCGTCGACGAACTTCCCCACGCAGGCAGCGGTTCAGTCGACCTTCGACGGCGGCGCGTCGGATGCCTTCGTCACCAAGCTGACTCCGAACGGAAGCGGGCTCGTCTTTTCGACCTACCTCGGTGGTTTCGCCAACGATCGGGGAAACGCGATCGCCGTTGATTCGTCGGGAAACGCGTATTTGGCTGGCGATACGAATTCGTTCAACTACCCGACGACGATGGTGATTCAACCCTACGGCGGGGCGGGCGACGTGGTCGTCTCGAAGCTGACCCCTACCGGCGGGCTCGTCTACTCGACGTTCGTCGGGGGCATTGCAAATGACTACGGCAATGGCGTCGCGATCGATGCCGCGCTGAATGTCTACATCACCGGTAAAACTGACTCGACCAACTTCCCGCTGCTCGGGCCGATGCAGTCGGGCTACGACGGAGGCCTGTCGGACTTCTTCGTCACCCAGCTGAACCCTGCTGGGACGATCACCTGGTCGACGTACCTGGGTGGCGCTCTGGCCGAGCTGGGCTACGGCATTGCGCTCGACTCGGCGGGAGGCATCTACCTGGTTGGGGCGAGCAACTCTCCCAACTTCGTGAACACCGGAGGGATTCAGCCCACGCTCGATGGCGGCGTCGACGGGGTCGTGATCAAGATCAACCCCGGGGGAACGTCGCTCGCGTACTCGACCTTTATTGGAGGCCGCGGCTCGGAGGTCGCTCTGGCGATCGCGGTCGACTCGGCGGGCAGCGCGTATGTGACGGGGTTCACTGACTCGACCAACTTTCCGGTAGTGAGGCCCTACCAGGCGACGCAGGTGGGTGCGACGGGTGCGCTGATTCTTAAGCTCAGCGCCGTGGCGGTTCCTGATGCGGGCTCGAGCGGCGTCGACGCAGGACTGGATGCGGGCTCGGATGGCGGCTCGGGCGGCGTCGACGGAGGCACGGACGGTGGCCTCGTCGTCGGGCCCGACGGAGGCTTGGATGCGGGCTCGAGCGGCGTCGACGGAGGCACGGACGGAGGCACGGCCGGCGGCTTCGTCGTCGGGCCCGACGGGGG
>JANOHG010001197.1:0-2467 GCA_031406375.1 Archangiaceae bacterium
CGCTGAGCTACGTCGCCGAGAAGATCGCCGACGGAAGCTGGCGTGGGTGGTTCGCGCCGCAGGCCCGCTGACGATCTGCTCGAGAACAGACTCAAAGGCGCCTTTCATTGAAGGATGACGCGGAAGTCTCGCCGCAGTGTAGTTTGTCCCGCATGCGAATCTCGGTGCTGATTTGGTTGGGTCTTGCGGCGAGCGCGACGGCGCAGCCACGCTACTTTCGAATCGAGGTCGTCGAACGGGATGCAGGTACTCCCATCGCGGGCGTCAAGCTCGAGACCACCGGGCGCATCGTGCTGACCACCGATGTCAACGGAATGGTCGCGTTCTACGAGCCCGGGTTGATGAGTCAGAGGGTGCACTTCGTCGTCACCCGCTCAGGGTACGAGCATCCCGAAGATGGATTTCGTTATCGCGGGAAGGCGTTCGACATTCTCGAAGGAGGCACAGGGCGGATTGAGCTGGTGCGATCGGGGTTCGACGCTGGGCGAGTGCCGGTCGTCGGCGATGAGCACAGCCGCAGACTTCTCGATGGCGGGGTGCCGACCCGAGCCCAGCTGTTCGCGCTGCGGGTGGTCGACGCGCGAACCGACGCCGGAGTGCCATTGGTCTTCGTCGAAGCAGGCGACGCGCAGCTCATCACCGATTCGAGCGGCCTCGTCGCGTGGGAAAACACGCACAGCGCCGCGGTGACACTGGCCGTGCACAGCCATGGGTACCGTCCTCGCACGGCCGTCGTCACGCCCATCGCAGGAACACAGGCGCAGATAGCAATCGAGCGGCTCAACATTGCTGAACGCATCTACCGGGTGACCGGCGGCGGAATCTACCGGGACGCGGTGCTGCTTGGGTTAGCGACACCGCTGGCGCAGCCGGTGCTCTCGGGGAAAGTAACCGGCCAGGACTCGGTGCTCTCGACGCTGTACCACGCAGAGCCGTTCTTCGTTTGGGGCGACACCAACCGCCCGGCCTACCCACTGGGAAACTTCGCTTCGAGCGCAGCGCGCAGCAGCGGCGTCGACGCAGCCAAAGGCGTCGACCTTCACTACTTCGTCGATGCCGAGGGGTTTTCCAAGAAGATGGCTCCGATGGCTGAACCAGGCCTGGTCTGGCTCAACGGCTTGGTGAACGTCGCAGCTGAGGATGGGGGTGAGGCGCTGTTCGCAAACTACGGAATCTACCCAAGTCTCACCGCCCCAACCCAGGTCGGAATTGTCAGGTTCAACGATTCGACCGAACGGTTCGTCAAGGTGCTGCAGATAGATGCTGGCACCGTGCCCGATGGGCATGCCTTGAAGTGGGGCGATTCTTTCATCTACTCGAATGGGGTGAAAATCCCCGCGCGCGCCGACGCGATGACCGCGCCGCAGACCTGGCAGATCCTGCCCCGCCTGGACCTCGACGGAGGACGCGCGATCGACGCTGAGAACGGCGAAACCATCTCGCTCCACGACAACGACACGATTGATTGGAACCCTCACCGCGGCCGCTTCATTCGCCTCGCCTCCCAAACCTTCGGCAAGAGCAGCTTCCTCGGGGAACTCTATTACCTCGAGGCAGACACCGCCCGCGGTCCGTGGATCTACGCCCGGAAGGTGGTCAGCCACGACGACTACACCTTTTACAACCCGCGCCATCATCGCTTTTTCGACGAAAGCAACGGTCGGCGGATCTACTTCGAAGGCACGTACACCAAGCTGTTCTCTCGCAACGCGGTTGCGACGCCCCGGTACGACTACAACCAGATGATGTACCGATTGGACCTCGACGACCCTGCGCTGGTGATGCCGGTGGTGCTCTATGCGGTGCCGGCTGTTGCGGGTGAACTTCTGGTGACCCGCGATTCCTTGAGCCCTACGGCGGCCGTCGCGGCCCAGCCGATGATGATGGCACTCGATCGTTCGCGACCTGGCGCAGTGGCGGTGTACCGGCGCTCGGTCTGCAACGGCTCGTACCAGCGCACGGCCAATTCCGGCACGCCTTCGTTTTGGGGCACCGACACAATCGAGCCTGGCACGACGGCGCTCGACCTGGGCGACGGCTCACAAGTTCGGGTGTGGTCGCTTCCCCGGCGCGACTTCATCGTCGAGCCGTGGTTGGCACCCGAAGGAATCAGCGCACCCGAGGTGTGCAGCGCGAACGTCTCGTCCATCAAGATTACCGCGACGACGTGGGGGCTGACGGAACCGGTGCAGTACCGGTGGACGACCCCGCTTGGCTTCAGCGACGGCCCGGAAATCTCGCCTGCGCTGCCGGTTGGGCTCCACCCTCTGTCAGTCACTGCCACCGACCGGAACGGGCGGGTAGTGCAGACAAAAACCTGGGTCGAGGTAGGAAATGCAGCACCGCGAGCCTGCGAATGCTCGACCGGAGGCGCCAGCGTCGCGCTCGCGCTTGTGCTCCTCCTTTGGGGCTGGCGCCGGCAGCCGAACGAATAGACCGCTTACTTCGCGGGGCGAGCTCGGTATTC
>JANOHG010000106.1:0-1422 GCA_031406375.1 Archangiaceae bacterium
AAAGCTCGAGCTCTTTGCCGAGCAAGAACGCCACTTCGCGCAATTCCTTGTGAGGCACCGGATACCCAGCAGCGAGGTGGAGCACGTTGCCATCGACCGACAACGGCACCACGTTGAGCCGCCGGGAAATCTTCAGCGGCAACATCGGCCCGGCTTCGGCGTTCGGCTCGAAGTCGGCCAGGTTCACCAGCCGCATTCCCGAAACGTCAGAGAGCGCTTGAAGCATTCCTGCTTCCGAGATGGTTCCTGTCTCGAGAAGAATCGTGTCGAGGCTTGCTGAGCCCGCTTGCAACTTGCGAAGCGCCTCATCCAGGGTTTTCGCGGTCAGCAGGCCGCGCGAAATCAGGTGCTGTGCGAGCCGCTGGGACATGGGCGGCGCATCATACCGGCCGGACCACGAATGTCTGGGTCAGCTTGTCATGCAATGTTTGACCGCGTCGGTCGAACAAGGCCAGCCAGAAGCCAGCAAGAAAGAAGGTAAACGACACAAGCGCGAAGATTGCCCGGAAAACAGCCCGGACGGCGCCCGGCGCCTTTCCGCTGGCATCGACGAGGCGAATCCCAAACAACGCCCGGCCCAGCGTCCGACCTTTGACCGCCCCTAAGGTGGTGTAGGCCAGCGAAAGCACGACAGTAAGCACGAGCCCCGGAAGCGCGATCGGATGCAACTGAAAGAGGACAGCGTCGATGCCGTGAAGGTGGTTGGGAACCGGTTTGGTCCCGATGAGGGTGACGGCGAGAAACAGCAAACCACCCACCGTACCTGCGATGACCGCCAGGTCGAAGATGCAGGAAAATGCCCGGCGCCACAGTGATGCAGGCCTCGCCAGCACCTGGTCCGAACGCTGGTCCACCGCAGTCGTCATCGGTTGATTCATCGCAGTGTGTGTCCGCTGAGGAATCAACCGCTCTTTCGAATCGGCGCCTCGGCGTGGGGAGACCTGAGCCGGAGCAGCAGCCGTCGCGGAAGTCGAAGCCCACCCCGGCATGGTCGTTGGTACCGGAGTGAGCTCTGCGATCGGCGCCTCTCGGGGAGCCGCAGGCGTCACCTCGAGCTGGGTGGGGTACTTCACCCGGGTGATTTGATCCGAACGCTCTTCCTGCGGGGCAGCAGGCGCCTCAAGCTGACTTTGGACCTTCGCCCGCGTCACTTCTTCGACGACGGCTTCGCGGGGGGCGGCAGGGGTCAACTCGAGCAAGCCGCCCGCCTTTGCCTGGCTCAGCGGCGCCAGCGTCACTTGGGGGGTGCGAACCGTCGGCGGGGCGTCGATTGGCAACGGCGCGGCAGGGGAAACCGGTTCAGCAGGCTTAGGTGCCGCGGGGCGACGAAGCTCGGTGCGACTCGCCGACGGGGGCATCGCGACGCCGGGCAGTGCTGGAACAGCGGGAGACCGGAAGCTGACGGTTGCGGGAAGCGTCTTT
>JANOHG010001236.1:0-1790 GCA_031406375.1 Archangiaceae bacterium
GCGTTGAGGTGAGTTTGAGACTGATCGCCTTCAAGTTGTCGTCGAGTTGGGCGACGTCGCGCGCACCGAGAATCACGCTGCTCACCTCGGGCTTTTGCAGCAGCCACGCGAGCGCCACGCCGGCGGGGCTCGAGCCGACGTCTTTGGCGATCGCATCGACGGCATCGAGCAGCGCCCAGGTTCGATCGTTGTTGACCCGCTTCCATGCGTCTTTCCACTCGCCAAAGCGGCTGCCGGTAGGTGGCTGCATATCGCGCCGGTACTTCCCGCTGAGCACGCCTCGGGCGAGCGGGCTCCAAACGAGCACTCCGAGCCCGAAGGCGCGGCACGCGGGAATCATTTCCCGTTCGGCACCGCGCTCGATGAGGTTCCACTGCAGCTGCACCGACTCGAAGCGATGAAGGTTTCGCATGTCCGAAGTCCACATCGCTTCGGCGAGCCGATACCCGGTGTAGTTCGAACAACCGCCATAGCGAACCTTGCCTGCACGGATCAGATCGTCGAGCGCCCGAAGGGTCTCATCGATTTCGACTTCCGAGTCCTGCATGTGGACCTGGTAGAGGTCGACCCAGTCGGTGCGCAGGCGCTTTAGCGAATCTTCACACGCCTGAATGATGTGCCGACGCGAAAGGCCCTGCTCATGGGGTGAGGGTCCCATCGGAAAGCGACACTTGGTCGCGATAATCAACTCTTTGCGACGCGAGCCCAGCCATTCGCCCAAAAGGCGTTCACTGTTGCCTTCGCTGTACATGTTCGCGGTGTCGAGGAAATCGATTCCCGACTCGAGCGCGCGATCGAGCACTCTTCGTGCTTCCGAGTCCGGTGAGGTGACGCCCTTCATGAAGCCGGTCGAGTCTCCGAAGGTCATCGTGCCCAGACAGAGGCTCGAGACCTTGAGTCCGCACTTCCCGAGTCGTCGGTGTTCCATGTGTTTCCTCCGCTCATGTAGATACCGAAGTTCGGGTTTGGCTGCTGGCCCGATTTGACCCAAGGTTAAGCTCGAGGGGTACTCGATCATCCCATGCGAACTCCCCTTGCGCGCCATGCTTTGGGCTCGCGATCGGGTTGACGTCGGTGGGAAGAGGCGTTCACAGCCCGGTTTGAAGCATCTCGGCGACCACGCGACGGATCAACTCGCGACGCACTTCTTTGCGTGCGTGCTCGACGGCTCGCAAATGGGGCCTGCGGGCGTGCTCGCGGCCTCGCGCCGCAGTGCGCAACACCATTTCCACTCGGGCTGGCTCGAGTTGGAAGGGGCGGCGCGCATCTTGGCGAAGGAACCACGCGAGTCCTTTGGCCTCGAGCATCTTCGAGAGGTAACGGCGGGCGTCAGCTACGAGGGCGAGGTCGATAATCTCTGCCATGCGCTGCTAACCTCGTATGGAAACCAGAGGGCGTCCAGGATTCACCCCGATTCGACACCTGGACATCAAGCGCTTCATCGGGGGTACCGCCAGCCCGAAACGACAACGTCCTGGGCGACCACCAGGCCGACCCAGGACGAAGAATGTCACGAAACAACAAACGACTAGAACTTCTCGCCGTCCTTCACCATCTCGTGGAACACCGCATCGATTCCACGCTTGTTGATGATGCGCAGCCCGTGTGCAGAGACCTTGATCTTGATCCACTTCTTCATCGTGGGGACGAAGAACCGGTGGGTCTGGATGTTGGGGAGCGAACGGGTCTTCGTCTTGTTGTTCGCGTGCGAGACGTTGTTCCCGACGAGGGGACGCTTTCCGGTGACCTGGCAGACTTTCGACATGACGTTTCCTTACCAGCTCGACTTG
>JANOHG010001271.1:0-7344 GCA_031406375.1 Archangiaceae bacterium
CGGGATGATTGAGTTTCAGGCGGGTTCTTCGGTGGTGTTCAATGCGGGACCAAGCACCATTGGCCAACAGTTCACGCTCACTGCATCCACCGATGGGGTCGTTCGACGCACTTTGATCGCCATCGTCGCTCGCACTGGCGCGAGCCAAGCCATCGAGGCTCAATGAAGGCCAATCGACCCAGCCGCGGCATGTCAATCATCGAAGCAATGATGGCATGTACAATCATGATTATCGGGTTCCTTGGTTTGGCGGGCATGCAATTCGTCGCAATTCGATCGAACTTTCAGGCCAAATCAATTTCCCAGGGTGCGGCGCTCGCCAACAGTCTCGCGAGCAACATTAGCCGATGGGATTACATGGACCCTCGGTTGACGACGGCGGTAACCGCGACAACCCTCAATGACTCTTTAATCACTAGCAAGTGGGAAATGGGCATCGGCGCGACCGCGAACTATCAGGCGCAGTACTCAGACAAAGCGTCCGATGCAAACGCAGTCACCAGCAGCGCACTCGGCACTGGGTTTCAGGGCCTGTCGGCAGATGTTGACAGTGACGGAAGAGCGGACTTCGTCCGCTACTGGAACGTGTTTAACGTTGACCTGGCCAGCACAGGTATCCCCGACGGCAAGTTCATTCAAATCATCATTCGCTGGAAAGAGCCAAACTACGGCTACCGCCAGGTGTCGAGCAGCGCCTTCAAAGCCAACCCGGCCTCGGCACTTCAGTGAACGCATACACTTCACATCGAGGCGTGACGCTGATCGAGTTGTTGGTCGGAATGTCGATCATGGTCGTCGCAATCGCGGCCGCGATCGCCGTATTCATCAGCCAGGGGCAATCGCTGCGCACCATCGAAGTGGCGCGCGATGGCAGCGTTTCAGCGCGCGACGCAATGATTCCGCTCGAGTCTTCTTTGAACGACCTGGGGTGGGGAATCGACCCGCGCTTTGCGATTGATATGACCAGCGCAACGCGCACGCGCGACAGCATTACCGGCCCCGACGAGCTGAGCTTCGTAGCCCGCAATCCATTTTACCAATGGCTGGCGAATGGCGAAGGCACGTGCCTTACCGTGGGTGGCTGCTTTGCCGGCAACGCCGCAGCAATCTCGGCTGTCGACCTGACCGGCCCCCCTCGAACGGTGACAATCACTCTCGCTGCTGGCCGGAGGCTGCAGAAGGGCAGGATCATGCTGGCCTTGTGTGCCCAGGGCGGAAACCCGGTGATGATCACCTTGTCAGCGAACTATCTCGGCACCGGCGCCGCGGTAGTGCTGACTCCGAACGCAGTCAATGCCGCACCCTATAATGACTACAACAGCCTTCGGGCGTGCCACGCGATTGCTGGCGCGGCGTTGTTCGCGGTCGACCGCTACCACTTCTTCGTCAGCGCCACCCAGCCTCCCTGGCTCATGCTCGATACCGGAGTCGATCTCAACGGCAATGGGGTCGTCGCACCCACGGACACCGCGGACTTGATTCCGATCGCGAAGAACGTCGAAGACTTTCAGGTGTCGTACGCATTTCGCGCATCAACGAGCATCGCGGCTTCAGACAACAACTCAGACTGGATTATCGGCAATAACCGCGCGACCGCTGCGATTGAAGAGTTGAATG
This sequence comes from Archangiaceae bacterium, assembly GCA_031406375.1. Taxonomy (GTDB): domain Bacteria; phylum Myxococcota; class Myxococcia; order Myxococcales; family Myxococcaceae; genus JAGSPQ01. The sequence continues at coordinate 1,618 of JANOHG010001271.1, forward strand.
TCGCGGCGGCCGCCCCGCTGTATGCAACAGGAAGAGACGCGGCGGAACGGTTCACGACTCATCCGGCCAACGTTGAGGAAGTGCGTCTGTCTCTCACCTTCAGGTCAGACAAGACAGACCAGGGCAGGGGCGCCTGGTTGGGCGATACTGTCGTTGGAGCCGAAAACAGAACTGGCTCGCTGACCGGTGGAAAATATCATCGTTCGGTTACCACGAGCGAAGTTCGCCTCTTCAATCTGAGCAGCAAGAGCCAATTCATCTACTAGCCGCCAACCGAACCCATGACCTTCCTGACACGCATGTCTCGTCACCCTCGCGGCTCAGGTCTGCTGCTGGTGGTCATCCTGCTCTTGGTCCTGATGCTGATTGCCACTGCGGTGGTTACCAGCGCGTCGAACGAAGTCGAAGCGGTGTCGGCCAAGCGCCGATACGACAAGAGTGTCTCGTGCAGCGAGGCAGCCAGAAACTTGGTCCTCAGTCAGTTTCGAACTGCTGGAACTTCACCCGACGCAATCGTAGTGAACTCGGTCGTCGACGATCGATTGTTGAAGACGGGCCACTACGACTCGGCGGCGATCGCAAGCGTGGTGCCCGCTGCCGGCGGCTCGGCGGCGGCACCTCTTGGGCTGAGCGACATTTCCAACCGCGTCATCACTCGCCAACTGGGTGGTCAGCTCTACCGGGTGACGGTTGTTTGCTCGAAATCATCAGCCGCCGCAGCCGCAACTCTGCCAGAGCAGAACGAGATCGAGTATTTGGTGAGGTTTGGTCTGTAAATGAGGAATCACATGCGCTTCAAATGGGTTGTTCAACTCGTCGCCGTCGTCTCGGCGTTCTCATCGACTTCGTATGCGGCCACTGACAATGCTTGTTGGAACCGCGACGTCGAGCACCTTGATTATTACCTCAGCCCGCTCGAGCGAGGTGACAACAACTTCTTCACCAGCATCTCGAACACCGCCGAGGACACGAACGTCGTCCTGCTCTATCCCGCGAAAGCCTCCCTAAAGGCGTTCACTCAGCGTCTGTATCGGATCAGGGTAGACCTCGGGTCGACCACGCCTACCGGCTGCGGCAACGAGTACTTCAATACCCAACGGTACTTCATGCCGGCTGACATCGCGGCGCCCGCAGGATCTGCTGCTTTGCAGGGGGTGTACTCAGCTGCGAAGGTCTATCCAGATCCAGGGCCGACCTATTCAGGCGGACGAGGGCAACCCGATGGGCTCGCAGTTGGTCAGGCGTACCGATATTTGAACTGGCCTGCGAACGGAGGCGGTACCGCCGAAACAGTCGCCACTGCGTGCACGAACGCGGGCGGAGCAGCTCAAACTGCGGCCTGCCAAGCCTGTGTTGCGACAAAGGGCTATTGGCTCAATCCGTTGGTCGCTGACAACAATGTCACCCCTGCCGCGGGCGTCTTCTCCACGAACTTCCTTCGGTTCAACCCCGTCAAGTGGACGCTGTTGAGCCTCGCGTACAAGCGCCTCATCAACGGCCCGCTGCTTTCGATTCTGCGAGAGGGGGTCGTGGGGCAGAACAACGACATTGGTGGGCAGGTCGTTCAGAAGATGCTTCCCCAGTCTTGCAACGGCGTCGGCAGGCCGATGCTCCAGAAGCAGACAGCCATCGACACCCTTACCTACACCTCGAATGCCAATCCAATGGCAGAGATGCTGTTCAATGCCGGCTGGTACATGGGTGGCCAGGCATCGCCGTGGGTTTTCAGCAACGCGGCGACGCAAGGTGGCCCACCGATGGCGACAGGAAACAGCGGCCCATGCAACAGCTGCAATGGTGACTTCATCGTCCTGTTTTCTGATGGGCGCGGTGACACCGCTAATCCCGCGTGTACGCAAATCATGGGCGTAACGCCTCCGTACTGCTCGGCGGCCGAACAATGTTCAACCTTGGGAATGGGCGAGGGCGACGGTGACCATTTCCTCATTCCAACGATGTTGAACGGCGCGGGTCCGACCATCACCGGCGCGGGAGTCCGCCTTCGACCCGGAGGAACCTGTGACATGGATTTTGCCGACGATGTCGCTGGCTGGATGCATACCAACAACATGTCGCCGACTGGGCCGAGCCGCGTCGCCACGTTCGTGGTTGGCATTGGAGACCCAAAAAACACTTATGGAGAGATGACAACGCTTCAGGAAGTCGCAAACTCAGGTGGTGGGCAATACGTTGTCGCCGATGACTTCGCGGCGCTCGAGCGAAACATTGAGTCGGTGCTAAGGACGATCATCAGTCGCACCACGTCTTTCACGGCGGCCGCCATCACCACCGTGCAAACGAAAGGCTATACGTCGACCTTCGTTCCACGCTTTCGCCCCAGTGACGGGTCTACATGGCAGGGTACCCTGAGTCGTTTCGATCTCTTCAACGAGTTCTCGTCTGGGTGCACGTCTCGAGATTATGGGGCTCGCACAGCGCTGAATCCGAACGGAGATCAAAACTGCTCGGATCTGTACTTGACCGACTCGAACAGTGACTTCATCGGCGAGAACGCGTCGGGGAGCTTCGTGTTGCTTGATACCACTCGACCCTACGATGCGGGGTGGCCGATCAAGCTTTCTGGCACTGGCACCGAGTATCCGGCTGTCCCCGTTTGGGAGGCTTCCGAAAAGCTCAATTCCCGGGCACAGGCGCTGATTGCAGGTGGAGCAGCGACAGCGCGTAGGATTTACACCGTCGCTCCCGATGGATCCGGTGGCTATACGCCCACGCTGGTGCCGTTCACGACCACCAACGTCGCGACGATTACGCCCCTGCTTAAGTTGGGCGGCGTGGCAGGTGATTCCTGCAGCACCCTCGCAGCCAAGACTCGCCATACCTACGCGACCGAAGATGACTGCGCGAGAGACTTGATTGACTTCATCCATGGTCACGACGTTCTCTTGCAGAATCCATACAACCGCACCGTACCTTTGCCCGCCGTCCCTCGGCCTCGCCTCAATATTCTCGGCGATATTTTTCATTCGGTGCCAGTGTTGGTCAGTGCGCCGACAGCCGTCTCGTTGTGTGAGTTGGGAGTTATCAATCAGTGCATTCCTTCTCTGTTCTCGTCGCGTCTGACGCCTGGAGGATCTGCTTCCTATTCTAGCTATGCGACCACCCATCAATACCGAACTCAGTTCGTGCTTGTTGGCGCGAACGACGGAATGGTGCACGCATTCAACGCAGGAAACGACACGGTTGTCAGCGGAGTTCACCGCTACGATTTGGGAACTGGAAACGAAATATGGGCGTTTATCCCACCTGACATGTTGCCCAAGCTCATTCGCTACATGATTGGCGAGGCTCACGAGCTGCTGGTCGATGGCGCTCCGATGGTGCGCGACATCTGGGCAGACGGGAGCGGTGCAGCGAGTGCAGATCGTGTGAAGCAAGCCGACGAGTTCCACACCCTGGCGATTTTTGGCGAACGGGAAGGCGGCCGCAGCTACTTCGCGCTCGATGTGACCGACGCGACAACTCCCAAGTTCAAATGGATGTGGCCGCCCCCTGGCACGACGGAATCGATGTTCAACGGTGAAACCTGGAATGACATTGGCCCAAGCGCCGCTCCAATTGGTCCAATTGCTGAGTACCATGCGAGTGGGCCCTTCACGGTCAACGGCGTCAAAGCCACAGAGCGGTACATCGTTGCTGTTGGAGGTGGCCACGACGCCGCGTACATGAGGGGTCGGGCGATCTACGTCCTCGACGCGTGGACTGGAGGGCAGGTCTTTCGCTTCTCTCGGCAGGATGCCGTGGGCGCCGCTGACCTGCGCAATAAGCTGTTTCCCGTGGCAGCGCCCATCACGTTGGCCGACATTAACCAAGACGGCCTTTTCGATACCGCCGTCGTAGGAGACACGGGTGGTCAGGTCTGGACAGTGGCGATGCAGGCACCTGGCGTTGACGCCAACGCTGACGGCCGTTACGACAATTGGTTTGCTGCGCGCGCGTTCGTGCAGTTCAAAGGCGATGCGTTCTACAAGCGAAGCCCCTTCTATCAACGCGCGAACGCAGGACTGCTGCCCGATGGAACCGTGCGGCTCTTCTTGGGGGCTGGCGATCGCAATGAACTCAAGGAAACAAACGGGGGGGTGTGCGGAATCGCGAATCTGTCTGCCTGCGTGAGAAAGAACTGCACCGTCACTGCGCAGGCTTCCGCCTACCGTGTCGGCCCCGGCCCCAGCGGAGCCGCAGGAGGACACTATGTCACCGGAACCTGGAGCCACGCAGCAGGCGCGACCGAGCCGACAAGCTCGTTCAGCTTCGATTCGGCGGCGGCTTCGGCGGTTTGCTCTGATGTCAGCGACGCAGACCTGCGATTCACCTTTAATTGCAATGGCACGACGGCCAGCTACTCGAGCGTTGCGTATTGTGATTGGGGGGCAGGCGGAGGCGCAGACTGCCCAATCGACACCGGAAGACCCTTGAATACGAAAGTGACTTTTACGCCGGCGGTAACGATTGCATACTCGCGCTTCTATTCGGTTCTTCTCTACGGATCAGGCGCTCGAGCGCAGTTCTCGACTGCAGTCGCTGCGGCCGCCTACGACGCCGCTTCGCTGACGGAAACCAACCTCATCGATGCCAGCGTCGCGACGGCGTCGGCGAGTGGGAATGGATGGTGGCTCAACCACGCGTACTCGATCGACGAAAAGACGGCCAGTGCCGGACTGCTGCTGGGTGGCTGCATCATTTGGAACACATTGAAGCCGACGGCCGCCGTCGCCGCTGGATGCGCGAATGTGCTGCCATTGGACACTGCGTACACCTATCAGGCCGATGCGCTGACTGGTGCCATCGCCTGCGGCGCTCCCGGCTCGGCTTTCGCCACCGCGACGGTGCGCGCGACGGCGAGATCTACCTACGTTGCTCCTCAGCAGTTTGCGCCGCTCATCTCGGTGAATTCGTCGACAGGGGAAATTAGCTACGGTGCTGCGGCGGTGGAGCCTGGCTCGCCTCCTCGTTCACTGCAAGTCGGGTCCAGCGAGCTGTGGGGCACGGTTCATCGACTTCAGGTGCCACGCAAGCTTCACGATTGTCGCCATGGTGGGACAAACTGCCAATGACTAGACGTCCTGTGCTGTTTATTCAGCCGAGGTTCCATTGACTTCAAAACATTACAAACGAACCATCGTCCTGATTGACCGGGGCATTCAGCTCAAATACTTCGCGATATTCGCTGCGCTGGGTGGAGGCCTGACGGCGCTGTGGGGCACCGTGGTCGTCCTCGTGCGTCGTCAGTTAGACGTGCAACAAGGATTGTCCCTTGATGAGGTAGGAGCGACAAGCGCGGCTGGTGGCTTGTTCTGGTGGTTTGTGTTGGCGGTGATTGGCTTGGGTGTCCTGACCGGACTCTTCGGAATGTTGGTAACCCATCGGATTGCGGGTCCGGTGTTTGTGATGGCGCGCGCGATGCAGAGCATCGTTGATGGGAAGTATCCTCACCTGCGGCCACTGCGCGATTCGGACGACCTTCAGGATCTTTACAGCGTGCTGAAGAAGATGGTCGAGTCTCTCGAGAGCACCGATCGCAGCGAGGCGATCATCATCGACAAAGCCATTCAGGCGCTAACGGGGACGATGACCGAAGATGCCAGATTCGCTGAAGCGCAGCTTCGCGAGATGCACCTAAGGAAGACGAGTAGATTCGCAGCCAGTGCAGCTCCAAAATCCTAGCAAGGGATGTGATGGGATTCCGCTTTTGGGGTATCGGGAAGAATC
>JANOHG010001335.1:0-1787 GCA_031406375.1 Archangiaceae bacterium
CGCCAACGGTGAGGGTGGCGACGCGCAGCTGCGGCATCGACGTACCGGTGAGGAACTGCACTTCCGAGCCGGTTGGGTCGACGCCCATCTCGACGGTGACCTTTCCGTCGAGGTAGCCGTCCTTGTCGGAAGGCACCGCCAGCCGGGTCAGCGTCAGCACGCCGACGTCTTTTTCGAGCTTCGACACCACCGAGATGATTCGCTGCAGCTCGAGGAAGTCGGGCGGGATGGCTGCAGACGCGACGGCAAGCGCATACAGACCCGGCGTGACTGCGGTGAACGCGAACGCGCCGTCGGCCGACGACGTGGTCTGCAGTGGGTCGCCGTCGGGTGGCGAGAGAGTGATTACCAGGTTCCCCCCTGCGGGGCCGTCGGACAGCTTGAGGCTGCCTTTCACCGAGCCTTTCTCAGGTGGAGCTGGGAGCGTGACGTCGCGCGAGCAGGACCACAGCGCGCCCAGAACTCCCAGAGACAGTAAAAGACGTTTCAAGCGACCCCCTTCATGCGCAGCACCAAGCCCCAAGCGTACTTCAAGAGGCTCAGTGGGATGGCGCCGCGGCCGGAAGCACTTTAAGGGTGCTGCTGCACTTACAGCTACCCACGGCCCCAGTGTTCCGCGCGCAAAACGGTTCGTTTACGCGCAAACCCTATTGCGCCGCGACCGGAAGGTCTGGCGCGTCGCGCACCTCGAACCGCATCTCGTCGCTGGTGGCGGTAATCTCAGGCGCGTACATCGCCTCGACCCGTGCCGGAAGGGCAGCGAATTTCCCCGGAACTTCGGCGCGTATTTCGTAGCTGAGCTTGGTGACCCCGACCGGGATTTCCTGCAGGAACATCGCGACGCGATCGGTGCGCAGCTCGGCATGCGCACAGACGTAGTTGCAGACTTCGGGGCCCGACTTCAGCAAGACAGTCTCGAAACCGGCGGCCTTCAGGTCTTCGACCATCAGGAACTCGACCGCCTTGTTCGCTTTGACTTCGAGATCAACGCGGACCCGAACCCCCGACTCGACCGGCATCCCGTATTCGGTCGGTGCCTCGGCCTTTTCAGCGGCGGGCCTGCCCAGCAGCGTGTACTTCCTTGTCACCACGACGTCTCCGCCGACACCTTTGATGAAGTCGTTCTGGTTGAACACGTCGAGCGTGGCCGCGTAGTAGCCCGTGGCTCCACCGTCTCGCCGAATCTCAATCAGGTTCTTGCCGCCCGTAAATGCCGCGTCAGCCAACACCAGCGGCGCGATGAGGTCGAGCCCACCTTGGTTGAACGAGATCCGCTTCACCTCTTTGCCGTTCACCAGCACAACAAACGTTCCGTTCTTGCTTGCTGCGGCTTCTTTGGTTGCCAGCTCTGAGAGCGCGTAGATCGCGAACGCAGTGTCGCGCGTCGTGCGCCACTTGCCGCCGTTGCGCCGCAGCACCAGAAAGTCGGTCAGCGGTTTGATGTTCGGAGAGTTGAGGTCGTATTTCACCATCGCCATCAAAGTGTACGCGGTGGCTTCGATCGCCGCCGACGTGCTCCAGGCGTCGGTGGCTTCTCCGACGGCTGCGTCTGGCCGGCTCGAAGCGGCCTTGACGATGTCATCCAGGTTTTCGACGGCGATGCGCGCGCGCGCATCTTTTTGAGCCAGCATCGCCAGGGCGACGACCGCGCGTCCGCGAGGGCTGAGCCGGGTGCGGTAGGCAAACGCGGAATCCAACGCCGACTTCGGAGCACCTCCGGTTCGTGCCAGCGCGAAGACCATGAACGCATGCGTTTCTGGCTCGTTGAGCGCTCCGCCGAGCGATCC
>JANOHG010001381.1:0-5274 GCA_031406375.1 Archangiaceae bacterium
GGTCGTCTGCAGTGGCGTTGGGGTCTGCAACCAGAGCGAGTGCCGTGAGTGCGTTCCAGGAGCCACCCGCTGCAGCCTCGACGGTAAGTCGATGCAGACCTGCCAGAAGCAACCGAACGAGACGCTCACCTGGAGGTGGACCAACACCGGCGACAACCTCGATGGCACTTGCATCACCCAGGTCTGCGAATCCAGCGGGCTCGATGCTGGGTCGATGCCCCGGTGCAAGCCGCCAGACTGCATCCCCGGTTCGACCAGCTGCCTCAACATCAACACCCAGCAGGTGTGCAACCCATTCGGAGCGTTCAACCCGGTATCGTGCACTGTCTACCCGGACGGCGGCGCGGATCCTGCGGGCGAATGCAAGAACGGCATCTGCGTTCATGAGTGCGAACTCGCCGTCGCGGCGAAGAGCTACTTCGGCTGTGAGTACTGGACAGCGGTGATGGACAACGGCTTCAACGCCGCTGCATTCAAGGGTGGAACCACGTCCGGCCAGGGCACTACCCCTTCCGAGTTCGCCTTCGTCGTCACCAACCGATCGACCTTCGATGCCCAGGTCACGGTTTCCCGATCGGTGGGTGGAACGGTGTCGACCGTCAGCACCACCATCGTCAATGGCAGGCTCGACCCAGTGACCAAGGGGCTGGCGACGATTCGCGTGCCCTGGCAGTCGATCGGCAACGATGCCGACTATTCAGGGGTCAGCGGGCTGCAACGCTTCGGCTACCGCATCACTTCGACGCGACCTATCACCGTCTACCAATTCAACCCTTTGTCTGGAATTGGCAAGGCGGGGGCGTGTACGACTGCCACCCAGTGCACCGCGGAACCAGCGGGCTATGGCCAGCAGTGCCTCGCCAACGTCTGCAACTACTACTCGTACACCAACGACGCCTCGCTGCTGCTTCCCGCCCACATCCTGGGTACGAGCTACGTCGCGATGGGCAGCGAGCACATTTCGGCGCGCGCGACGCCAACGGGCGCCCCAAGCATCGCAACCAACGGCACGCTCACCATCGTTGGGACGCAAGCGGCAACGACGGTCACGGTGCGCGCTTCGGCAAGAACCCGCGCCGGAGGTTCAGTCGCGGCGATGACGAAGGGCGAGACGCGGCAGTTCACCCTTCAAGCCTACGATGTGCTGCAGCTGTCAACCGACGACCCTTCGCCTGCCACCAACATCAGCTGCGGCAACAACCCGTTCGACAACACGTTGCAGTGCACGCTGCTGGGATCCTGCCAGCAGTTCTGCAGAGTCGTCGACGGCGACATCACCGGGACAATCGTCACTTCCAACAAACCCATCTCGGCCTTTGGCGGCTCGTACTGCACGACGCGCAGCTATCTCGACGCCGCGTGCGATCACGTCGAGGAACAGCTGTTTCCTTTCGTGACCTGGGGCAAGCGTTTCGTCGCGCCACGCTCGGCGCCGCTGCGGCTGACCAACAACACCTTCGCGTCGCCTGCCAACGCCGGCGCCGACTTCTACAAGATTGTCGCTGGCTGCCCGGACAGCACCTGTCCAACCGGGACGTTGCTGACGCTCTCTGCCTTGGTTCCAGCCGCTGACGTATTGCCCCACCCCGGGAATGGGTGCGAGAGCGGAACGAGCCTGACCGCCAATAATTGTCGGCTGCGGGGGGGGCGTTTCGTCGAGTTCCGCAGCAAATCGAGCTTCACTGTCACCGCGGATCAGCCGATTTCAATCGGTCAGTTCTTCGCCAGCCAGAGCGCGACGACGGGTAGCGTGCTGGCGAATCAAGGTGACCCGTCGTTCGTACTGCTTCCGCCAATCGAGCAATGGCGCGCGAACTACACCGTGCTCAACGCCGTCGACGTGCGCGACAACTACATCGGCCTCGTCATCGACGACGCGAAGGTGCTCTCGGTGCAAATCGATGGCAACCCGGTTCCGCCAAGTGCCTGGGTCACCGTCGCTGGCTCGACCTTCAAAGTGGCGAACGTCGCGGTGGCTTCCGGCACCCACACCATCGATGTCAATCCGAGGCCGGCAATCACCCCGCCACCTGGTGCTGGCGTCACCGTCTACGGGTTCGATTCGTACGTCAGCTACGGTTACACCGGTGGGCTGGATCTGTCGACCATCGTCTCGGGCATCAACCCTGGCGGGTAGTTCACGGCCGGCTCACGAACACCGCGCGGTTCTCGATTTCGCTCATCGCGCCGATTCCCTCGACGAAGACGCCATAGACCGACAGCTGGGTGTCGGTGCAGATCGCCGACACGTTGGGCGGCACAACGCCCAGCGGCGCCCGGGGATCCAGCACCTTGGTGTCGCTCAGCTTCACCGCGGGATAAGTGAACCAACCCTGGCCGCCGCCTGCAATCGGAGAAGTCGCATCGAAGTCGAAGCCCATCAGGTACATCCGAAGGTCTCGAGTGGTTCCGGTGCGCTTGCCCGCGACTACTGACAGGTAAAGCTTGCCGTTCTTCGACGCTGCCACAGAAGGCGAGAAGGCATCCCAGACGTCACTCTCTGGTTTGGCGGGAAACAGCAGCGTCTCGCTCAGCTTCTTCGCAAACACCGTCAAATCCGAGCTGGTGATCCACGGCGTGGGGCTTAGCTTGTTCGCGGGGAAGAAGAGCGCCGTGTAAACGGTCGCGTAGGCGCCCACTTCAATCGTCGTATAGGCGGCCAGCGCTTTGCCGCTTTTCGGGTTCACCACGATCGACACGTGATCCTGCGGCGAGGAATTGCTCTGACCGGTGTAGTTGATCACCGTCGGGCCGAGGAACGTGCCGGTGGTGCCGTCTCGGTACAGCCCGTAAATTTCGGTGTCCGAGCCCGTCGACCCCACCGCTCGCGTCCCGGTGAAGCCGACGTGAACCATCGAACCGGGGCCTCCATCAAGCAGCGTTCCAGGAAGGGTCGCGATGTATGGCCGCTGCGGATTAAAGATGTTCCCCGCGTTCGCCGCGGTCGCAGTGAACACCGTATCGGCGGCCGTCAATGGAGCCAGCGACAACGCCTCAGTCACGGTCCGCACCACAATCGTGTCGTCTGCGATGTACGCGAAAATCGCCGAGCCGTTCTTCCAAGGAGCAATCGAGCAGTCGTAGAAGCGCGAGCTGACTCCTCCATCGGTGTCGTCGGGAGCAATCGTAATCGCGTCATCCCCCCACGATTTGCCCAGATCGCGGCTTCGGCGAATGCGCACGCCGCGGCCAAAGTTGTAACAACCGAACACCGTGTCGCTCTCGGGCACGTACGAAAGGCTTGGTCTCGAACCCGCGGGGTCGATGGGAGACGCACTGCCCGTGTCGTTGACCAACTCTTTGCCCCGGCGCGAGGTGAAGTGGCCGAACAGCTGGCTCTCTTGCTCGAGCGCGACGAACTGCCGCGCTGAATCCATCGCCACCAAGTCCAACCGCCGCGCAGCGAAGCCACCGATGGGCGTCTCGGGCGAGACGCCGGGGGTTCCCGTCGCGACAGAAACCAGCTGCGACACCATCGGCAAGGGGATGAAGGTTCCGCCGCCCACCACTGGCCCAGCGTCCAGGGTGCCGGCGTCCGAGAACTGGCGAAAACAAGACATCGGACCTGGCTCGCAGGTATAGCCAAAGGGGCACGTCACTGCTCCACCTGGCTGGCACGTTTGCGTCTTGCACGTTCCAAGGTCACAGACCTTGGTCGGAACGCATTGAATGGCGTTCGTGCACCCGCCTGCATCGGCGATCACCGAAACCCCTGCATCCGGCGGGTCTCCGGAAACCAGAAGCCCCTGGTTGTCGATGCCTGCGATAAAAAATCGTCGCGCAACGGCTTCCGGCCCCGCATCCGTGCCCGCGTCGCGCTTTGGAACAGCCATTTCATAGGCGCGGGTCGAGCTGGGCGAGAGGTAGATCTCAGCCAACCGCCCGCCGTCGGTGCCAAACACATTGAGCTCCCAGACGGCCACCTGCCCGCGCTGGCTCGTGCTCCAGGCGAAGGCGAAGCCCGATTCATCGGCGACGCCAATCAGCTCTACTGCCCCGCCGCCATCGCTCGGTTGCCGTCCAGCGTCCGCCTGCGGCCCTGGGTAAGACCCTGCGTCCGTTCCCGGAAGCGGCGCGGTGCCAAACACAGACACCCTGCACACCATCGCCATCGCTGGAACCGACGCGTAACAGGCGGCTTGACGACCAAGAAACGTGCTTTGGGCGGCGGCAGAGCAGGTCGGAAGGTTTTCGAGACAGGCGACAATCGTCGCCAGGGTTTCGGTCTCGGCGGCGGTGCAGGGCTTCACTTTCTCAGCGCATTCGGATCGCGTACCCAGTGGCTTGCGCAGGTCCAGGCCGGTGCAATTTCCCGCCTTTTTGTCCAGATCGATGGCTGCCGACTTCTCACACGCGGGTGCCAGTGCTCCACCTGAACAGCCAACCGAAATACCCAGCAGCAAACCCGACAGCACCCACCGCCCAAAGGTCATCATGGCGGGGCTTCTAGCGCGGCTTTATCGCCAGTGTCTTGTTAGGGCTAGCGCGACCGAAGGGTCTCGTTCCACACATCGCGAAACCGAAGGTCAGCAAGTGCTCGACGATACTTGTGGGGGCCTTCTTCCACTGCGCGAACCCTGGCCGAGACGATTCGGGCGAGCACGAAAGCGGCCAACACCACCAGTCCACCGGGAACCACCGCCATCAGAACTACTGCGAGCATTTTGATTAAAACCGCCATGTGCGTCACCCCTTCCTCTGCCGATCGCTTCCATGCAGCGCTCGTGCCGAGCAAGGCTTGGCCAAGTCCTTCAACGAATTTAGATGCTTGGACGAATTGAGACATTCACCACAACGCTGTCACCTGCCATTCGCGCCACAGCTTTCCGCGCGTTGGTGCGGTAAATCCCACCGTTCATGAGCGTTTCCTTCAGCAGTGTCGATGACGCCTCTCGCCTGCTCGAGCTCACCGGCTATTTGCCCTCGAAAGAGATCGCGACCGTAGCCTTCTTGACCGACCGCCTTGAAAAGCCGGTCTTGATTGAAGGCCCCGCCGGGGTCGGAAAGACCGAGTTCGCCCGCGCTCTCGCCGAGGCGACCGGCCGCGAGCTGATCCGCCTGCAATGTTACGAAGGCCTCGACGAAGCGAAGGCACTTTACGAATGGGAATACGCCAAACAGTTGCTCTACACCCAGCTGCTCAAAGACAAGATTGGTGAGTTGCTTCAGGGGTCAACGACCCTTGAAGCGGCAGCAGAGAAAGTCGCCCAAAGCGACGCGGTCTTCTTTTCGATGCGGTTCCTGCTGCCCCGCCCGGTCCTCAAGGCGTTGATG
>JANOHG010000130.1:0-6231 GCA_031406375.1 Archangiaceae bacterium
GCTCGCCCATCAGTGGCGGTACATGGGCAGCCGCTTCGAATGCGAGTGGAATTGAACATGGAGACACACATGACGTGCCGTTGCCTGCTCGCCATCGCTGCCCTCGCACTCGCGGCCTGCTCGGGGCCGCGCGCCTTTACCCGCGGCACCTATGAGGACCCGAACGTGATCGAGATGCTCTCGGACAAGTTCAACGAGAACGATCTGCAGTTGATTGCAAAGAAGATGGCTGACTCGATGGCAGCGTCGGCGCAGAACTTCACGACTCCTCCGAATCGGCCGCTGGTCGTAATCAAGACCTTCAAGAATTCGACCAGCGAGCACATCGACATGAAGTCGCTGGCCGACAAAATCTTCGTCGCGCTCTCGAAGACGGGGAAGTTCACCTTCCAGGACGTCGCCGTACGCAAGGATGTCGCCGAAGAGTACGAGTATCAGGGGTCGGGATACGTCGACCCCCATCAGGCGAAAGGACCCGGGCAACAGGCAGGTGCCGACTTCGTGCTCACCGGCGAAGTCAGCTCAATCATCCAGGAAGTCGGAACCGACAAGCTTGTCTATTACAAGATGACCTCGAAGCTGACGAGCCTGCGCTCGGGCGTCATCGAGTGGACGGATGAGAAAGAGCTTCGCAAGAAATTCGAAAAGCAGGGCGTGAGCTGGTGATTACTTCGTCGCGCTTTTGAGCATCTTGATGAAATTCGCGCGGGCACCTTCGACGGTCTTCGCGGGCCCGGTGAGCTTGAAGAATACACTTCCCTTCGGACCTTCGACTATCGCTCCGAGCAGCTTGAAGCCGGGTTTCGGCGTCTTGGGTCCCATTGGGCCACCCATTGAGCTGGCGAAGGTGCCGTCAACTTCAACGGTGGTGACGCCAAAGCCACCCAGCTTTTCTTTCTTCCTCACGGGGGCCTTGGCGCCCTCGAACTGGCTCACCCAGCGATCGATGTTGGCGTCGACGCCGCCACCCTGGCCTTCGCCGAAGTAGAAGACTCCACACTCACCCGGGTCGGTGTCGCCTTTCGCCGGTGAAATCAAGTACGTCGCAGCGCGCATCGGGCGCGGCGCGTCAGACTTCCACGACTCAGGCACAACCCAGCTGATTCCTCCTGCGGAATCGGCGAATGCGGGGGCGGCAAGCAGGGCGAAAGTGAGGAACAGGGCAGTTTTCATAAGGCGGGATGCTAACCCTACAAGCCGTCAGCGGCGACCTTGATGCGCGCGAGCCTTTGGATGTGAGCGAAGTGGGCGCCATCGACCGGCTGCACCGACAACCTTGAACCCTTCTGAAGCAGCGCCATTGTCCTCAGCACCTTCTGTGCCTTCAGCTGCTCTAGCGTTAGCAGCGCCTTGAACTGTTCGACGAACACCACCTCGATCATCTGCCAGCGCGGCGCGGCCCTGGTGCTGGTGGCGTCGTAGTATTCGCTGTTCTTGTCGAACTGTGTCGGGTCCGGAAGTGCGACCTGCGTGATTCGCGCGAGCCCCGCGATTCCCGAAGGCTTCGAATTCGAATGGTAGAAAAACGCGAGCTCGCCGGGTTTCATCGAATCGCGCATCAGATTGCGCGCCTGGTAGTTGCGCACGCCTTCCCACGCCGTCTTGCCGTCGCGGGCGAGATCGTCGATCGAGTAGACCTCGCCTTCGCTCTTAATGAGCCAGAAGCTCATCGCGCCTTCGGCTTCTTCGGGTGGGTGCGCGCGTGCCGGCCCAGCGGCTTCCCGTCGGGGCGAATCGGCTGCGACTGTGGAGGCCCGGGATCCATCTGGCGCGCTTTTTCGGCAAGGATCGCGTTTTGGAACACCTGGGTGTCGCGGGGCACTTCGGCCCGCGCAACCCCAGCGCGAATGACCTTCTCGATTGCTTCGAGCATCGGCGCTTCTTCCGGAGCAGCGAACGATGATGCCCGGCCGCTGGCCGATGCCCGCGCGGTGCGCCCAACCCGATGCACGTAATCTTCCGGCACGTGAGGCAAGTCGTAGTTCACCACGTGCCCAATTCCTGCGACGTCGATGCCGCGCGCGGCGATGTCAGTGGCGATCAACACTCGGAAGCGACCGGCGCGAAATCCTTCGAGGGCGAACTTGCGCTGCGCTTGCGAGCGATCGGCGTGGATCCGTTCGACCCGGTGGTCCTCGCGCAACAGCGCCTTCGTCAGCTTGTCGGCCTTGCGCCGCGTACGGGTGAAGACGAGGGTGCTCTCTTCGCCTTGGGCGAGCAGGGTCAGCAACAGCGCGGTCTTCTCGTGTTGCTCAACCTCGAAGACCACCTGCGCTGCGTGCTCAGCCATCGTCCCGCTGACAGCGACTTCGATTCGCACCGGGTCGCGCAGCGCGAGCTTTGCGAACTCTTCTACCTCATCGCCCATCGTCGCCGAGAAGAGCAGCGTCTGCCGCTGCTTGGGGACCTTGGCGAGGATTCGCGTCAGTTGAGGCTTGAAACCCATGTCGAGCATGCGATCGGCTTCGTCCAGCACCAACACCTCGATGTTCGCCAGCGAAAGCGAACCCTGCTTGAGGTGATCGACCAGGCGTCCGGGGGTGGCGACGAGGAAGTTTGCGGTGCGCAGCAGCTCGACCTGCGAGGCGTTGTCGACGCCGCCGATCAGCGTTGCGACCGACAATCCGCGGGCGCCAGCGAAGCGCTGCGCGTGGCGGGTGAGCTGTACGGCCAGTTCTCGGGTCGGCGCCAGCACGAGCGCGACGATGCCAGTCTTTCCGTTCATCCGATCGACGATTGGAAGCACGAAGGCGGCGGTCTTGCCGGTGCCGGTTGCCGCACAGGCGATCACGTCCTTTCCAGCCAGCGCAGGCGGAATCGCTTGCTGCTGAACCGGGGTGGGGTGTGCGTACCCGGCCCGCTCGAGCGCACGAAGGCTCGGCTGCGACAAACCGAGTGCGTCGAACTCGAGAGAAGGTAGAGCCATTGCCCCCCCTTACCTCCAAAGCGCCTGCCTTGGCGGGACGAGAGCGTCAGCGTTAGCCTTAAAGGCCTATGCAACGCATCTTCCGTCCGCAGCCGCTTCTGGGCGTCGCGATGGCAGTCGCCGCGGTGTTCTGGAGCTCGGTATTGGCCTTTCTGATGGTCAACCCGTCGGTGCCGATGAAGACCTTCGCTTCCGCCGCGTTCTTCGTGATCCTCTTTGTCGCCAGCGTCTTCTACTACCTGCGAACTGCGATTTTGGTCGACGCAGAGGGGATAACCTACCGGGGCATGGTGCGTGACGTGCGGTTGAGCTTCGGCCAGATTCAGCGGCTGGCGGTGCTGCCAGGGCTGATCACTTTGTATACCGTGCACGCCGGCCGGCAGACCTTCTCGTTCAGCAGCTTTTTTCCAGCCCACCAGGAGCTGATCGAGCTGTTGCGAGAACGGACAGCACTTCGCTGAAATTCCTGCAGCGTTGAAGCGTCTGGGTTAGGTCCCGCCATGCTTGACGGGATTATCTGGGGCCCCCTATAGGTCCCGCGCACTTTTTTCTAGCCCAGACGTCTGGAGTTCAAACATGAGCAGGCCTTTCCTCTTTGTCCTTACCGCAGCTGTCACCTTCTCGGCGGCGGCACATGCAGACATCAAGCTTGGGTACGTCGATCTCCAGCGGGCGTTGCAGGAAGTCGCTGAAGGCAAGGACGCGCGTTCGCGGCTGAAGACCGAGCTCGACAAGAAGAAGAACGAGTTCGAGGGTGAGCAGGCCAAGCTGCGTGACGACAAGGCGGTGCTCGACAAGCAGGGCAGCATGATGAGCGAAGAGGTGCGCAATCAGAAGTTCACCGAGCTGCAGAAGCGGCTCTTCGAGCTCACCCAACGCGCCGAGAAGCTTCAAGCCGAAATGGCGCAGTCGGAACAGCGCGAGCTGAAGAAGATTTTCGAGAAGATGGATCCCATCATCGCGGCGATTGCCGTTCGCGAAGGGCTGACGATGGTGTTCGAGAAAACCGACTCGGGTCTCGTCTACGCGCCAGCGAGTCTTGATGTCACCAATGAGCTCGTTCGCACCTACAACGACAAGTACAAGCTCGTCGCCGGCGCAGCGCCGAAGAAAGAGGTCGCAGGCGCGCCCAAGAAAGATCCTGCTGCGGCTCCGGCGCCCGTTGCTGCACCCGCGCCGAAGAAGTGAAACGACTGGGCGAGCTCGCAGTGTTGGTGGGCGGGCAAGTCGAAGGCAGGGCCCAGGAAGAGATTCACGGTGTGGCGGGCCTCGAAGCGGCCGTCACCGGTCAGCTCTCGTTCTACGCAAATCCCCGCTACAAGAAGGCGCTGGCGACGACTCAAGCGTCAGCGGTGCTGGTCGGAGCAGAGGTTGAGTCTGCTCGCGAGGGGCTCACCCTCGTTCGGGTCGAGAACCCGTCCTTGGCGTTCGCGCAGATTTCGCAGCTCTTCTTCCCGCGCCGGTGCTTCCTTCCGGGGCGATCAGAGCGCGCTTTCATTCACGCTGATGCAGAGGTCCACCCGCAAGCAACGGTGATGGCGTTCGCGACCGTCGAGCGCGGCTCGGTCATTGGCGCCCGCGCCGTTCTTCATCCCGGGGTTTTCATCGGCGAGTACGCGCAGGTGGGCGACGACACGGTGATTCACCCGAACGTCACCGTCTATGACCACTGCATCGTTGGGGCGCGCTGCATTCTGCACGCGGGCGCGGTGGTCGGCTCAGATGGCTTTGGCTTCGCGTTCAACGCCAAGGTTCCTGAACACGTGAAGATTCCTCAGGCGGGGATAGCTCGACTCGAAGACGACGTCGAACTCGGTGCGTGCACTTGCATCGACCGCGCAACGCTGGGCGAGACGGTGGTGGGCCGTGGCTCGAAGATAGACAACCTGGTGCAGGTCGCGCACAACGTGACGGTCGGGCAGCTGAGCATTCTGTGTGCGCAAGCAGGAATCTCGGGCTCGACGACGCTGGGGCAACTGGTGGTCCTCGGAGGCCAGGCGGGAATCGCCGGCCACCTGAAAATCGGTGCGCTGGCGCGGATTGGCGCCCAAGCCGGAGTGCCACAGGACGTCGAGGATGGCGCGAGTTTGATGGGAACTCCTTCGATGCCGATGCTGGGTTGGTACCGATCGTCGAGCACGTTCGAGAAATTGCCACAGATGGCCAAAGAGCTACGGGCGCTGCGAAAGCGACTCGAAGTGCTCGAGGGGAACAAGACCAAATGAACGATCAGTTGAAGCCGGTGATGGACGTGATGGAAATTCAGAAGTTGCTGCCCCATCGCTATCCCTTTTTGCTCGTCGATCGCGTCACCGAGTGCGTGCCCGAGCAGCGGCTGGTTGCGTACAAGAACGTGTCGATCAACGAGCCCTTCTTTCAGGGTCATTTCCCCGGCCACCCGGTGATGCCAGGGGTGTTGATTCTCGAATGCATGGCTCAAGCCTGCGCGCTGCTCGGCTACACCAGCGGAGGGGTGAGCCCCATCACCCACGTCACCTACCTGATGAGCATCGACGGGGCGAAGTTTCGCCGGCCGGTGGTGCCAGGCGACAAGCTGGTGCTGACCATCGAGGTGATGCGTCACAAGGGCATGGTCTGGAAAACGCGCGGGACGGCGAGCGTTGATGGGAAGATGGCCGCGCAGGCCGAGTTTCTGGCCACCGTCGTCGAGATTGGGAAGGTGTGAACGTGGCGATCCATTCCACTGCGATCATCGATTCGGGTGCGCAGCTGCACGCCTCGGTGGAAGTCGGCCCCTACGCGGTGATCGGGCCGAAGGTCAAAGTCGACGAAGGGACCACCATCGGGGCGCACACCGTGATTGTGGGTGACACCACCATCGGCAAGCGGAATCGCATTTTCCACTTCGCATCGGTCGGCGCGGAGCCCCAAGATCTCAAGTACGCGGGCGAAGACACCCAGCTGCAAATCGGCGACGCGAACCTGATTCGCGAATTCGCCACCCTTCACAAAGGCACCGTCGGAGGAGGCGGCGTCACCCGCATCGGAAACCAGAACCTCTTCATGGCCTACAGCCACGTGGCGCATGACTGTCAGGTGGGCAATGGCTGCGTGCTCGCGAACAGCGCCGCGCTGGCTGGGCACGTCGAGGTCGGAGACTTCGTGGTGCTTGGGGGCCTGGCAGGAATTCACCAGTTCACCCGAATCGGCAAGCACGCGTTCATCGCCGCTGGATCAGTGGTGGTGATGGACGTGCCGCCGTACTGCACTGCGCAGGGAGATCGCGCCGAGCTGGCTGGGTTGAATTCGGTTGGCCTCACCCGCCACGGCTACAGCGAAGAACA
>JANOHG010000043.1:0-2081 GCA_031406375.1 Archangiaceae bacterium
CATCAACCTGCCCTGCAGTGACAACGAAAGCTCACCCACTTCCTCGAGAAAGAGGGTGCCCCACCCCGCTTCCTCGAATGCAGACAGACGCTCGTTGTCGACGCCGAACAACACCTCTTCGAGCGCCTCGGAAGACAGCGACGCACAGTCGATGGTGATGAGCGGTTGCAGCTTCCTGCTGCTGTTGGCGTGCACCTGTTCTGCAGCCGTGGTTTTGCCGGTTCCCGTCTCGCCCTCGATGAGCAGCGGCCGACTGGTTTCGGCCGCGCGCTCGAGCTGAGCAAAACAGGCGCGCATCACCGCCGAGCCTCCAATCAACGAGCCGTATTCATCATTGCGTGACAGCGGCAGGTCGCTTTTTTCGGCGAGCACCCGGAAGCAGAGCGTGACCTTGTCACCCAGCTTGATGAGGCTGCCGTCTCTCAACAGCACTTCTCGTGCCCCGACGCCGTCAACCTCAGTGCCGTTGGACGAGCCGACATCCTTCAACCAGGGACCATTTCCATCGATTCCCACTTCGCAGTGAAAACGTGAAACCGAGGGGTGGTCGATGACGACGTCGTTGAGGTTGTGCGAGCCAACCTGGCAGCGACCTGTGGTGATGTGAATCGGATCCGAGCTGTTGCCGAGCCGCTGCAATGAGAATCGTCGAAGCCCCGGACTTTCAGTCGTCTTGGGGACCTTCATCGTCTCCCCGGATCGGGGCAGCCGGCGAAACGAGTTCGTCATCAACAAGACCTAGCTCCGCGCGACGGGTTGCGCAACGCGAAGGTCCCAACAATACCAAATGGGTTTTCGATTTAGGCGGCCGACTTTGAGGGCGCGCGCGGAGCCGGGTCGTAGTCGAGGTTGGGTCCAAGCCAACGCTCGCACTCTTCGAGCGTCATTTGTTTCCGGCGCGCGTAGTCCTCGACCTGGTCTTTTCCGATTTTCCCAATCCCGAAATATTTGGCCTCGGGGTGATTGAAATACAGGCCGCTCACGCTGCTGGCGGGAAGCATCGCCATGCTCTCGGTGAGGCTGATTCCAGTCGAGGAGGTTGCGTCTAGCAACGCGAACAGCGTCGTCTTTTCGGTGTGGTCCGGATTCGCAGGGTAGCCAGGTGCCGGACGAATGCCGCGGTAATTCTCGCGAATCAGTTCCTGGTTGGTGAACTTTTCGGCAAGGCCATAGCCGCAGAAGTCACGCGCGCGCTTGTGCATCGCTTCGGCAAGCGCTTCGGCGAGGCGGTCGCCCAACGCCTGCGCCATGATTGCCGAATAGTCGTCGAGCTTCGCTTTGAATCCCGCCGCGAACTCTTCGACTCCGTGGCCCGCCGTGACTGCGAAGCCACCGACGTAGTCGATGCGGCCGCTGTCTTTGGGCGCGAGGAAGTCAGCCAGGCTCAGGTTGAATTGATCCGCCTGTTTCTCGGCTTGCTGGCGCAACATGCACAGGTTGGCGAGCACCTTCGAGCGGTGCACATCTGAATAGACTTCGATGTCGTCACCCACCGAGTTGGCGGGGAAGAAACCGAGCGTCGCGGTGGCAGTAAAGCGCTTCTCGACCTCGATGCGCGCCAGCATTGCCTTCGCGTCGGCGAACAACTTCCTCGCCTCCTCTCCTACCAGGGGGTCCTCGAGAATCTGCGGGAACCGTCCGTGCAATTCCCAGGCGCTGAAGAATGGGGCCCAGTCGATGAAAGGGATGATTTCGGCCAGAGGGACGCTCTGGAACACGCGGGTACCGAGGAATTCCGGCGTCGGAATGTCGAGCTGTGCCCAGTCGAAAGTCGGCTTGCGCGCACGCGCCGCTGCAAGCGGAATCAGCTTCCGAGCTGCTCGTCTTGCTGCGAAGTCCTCTCGCGCGAGGTTCTGCTTGCGCGTCACTTCGGCGAGAAACGCCGGCTTTTTCTCGGCCGACAGCAGCGCGCTCACCACGTTCACCACCCGCGAGGCGTCGAGCACGTGAACGACGCCATGGGAATACTCGGGAGCCACCTTCACCGACGTGTGGGGGAGGCTGGTGGTCGCGCCGCCAATCAACAAGGGGATGTTGAAACCTTCGCGGGTCAGCTCACGTGCCACGTGCACCATCTCGTC
>JANOHG010000056.1:0-3165 GCA_031406375.1 Archangiaceae bacterium
AGCACGCGATCGACATCGGAGATCATTCCCAACACCTTTGCGCCCTGCACCATCGTGCCGATCTTCTCGCTCTTGCGGGTCAGCACTCCGGTGACCTTGAAGCCCAGCTCGCGGTGCCCGTCGATGGTCTCGATGACGCGCTGCCCCAGCTCGCCGGCTCCGATCACCAAAATCGACTTGAGGTTGAAGCCCCTGCGGCGCGCTTCGTTGAATGCCGCCCGGAACGCCACCCGCACCACCGAGATTCCAATCCACGCGTAAACGACGAAGATCGCAATCGTGGCCCGTGAGTAACGCTCGCGAACAAAGTAGGTCAGCGCGACGAGGATCAGCGTCCCGAACACCATCGCCTTGAAGATCTCGAAGACTTCGCCGATGTGCGATCGCGAGCGGTTGGTGGTGTAGAGGTTCGACTGGCGAAAGACGATCGGGAAGATGAAGAGCACCATCGCCAACGACACCCAGGTATCTTGAATCGGCGGGATTGATTCGTGCGGCAGTCCTGAGTGGAATCGCGTCCAATAGGCCGACGCAAAAGCGACAATCAGCACCAGCGCGTCGGCGGTGAGCTTGATCGAGTTATAGAAGTGCTGAAACCGGCTGAACATCGACGCGTTGCTCTAGCACACCTGGTGACCACTCAAATCCGACCGCCCGCAGTTGCGCTGGTGCTGCTTGCCGCGGCCGTGCTTCCCTGGGTGGTGGGGGTCGGCAACGAGCTGCAGGACGTCGACTCAGCGCAATACGCCGATGTCGCGCGGCTGATCGCCAAGGACAACGTGTGGTTGGCCTTGCGCGATTCGACAGGGCCTTTCGTCAACAAGCCCCCGCTGTCGATCTGGGCACAAGCAGCAGCGATCGAGCTTCTTGGTCCGACGTCGACCGCGGCCCGACTGCCTTCGCTGCTGTTCGCCCTGCTGGCTGTTGCCGCCACCTTCGGCCTTGCGCGTGCACTGTTTGATTCGACTCGAGCGCTGATCGCCGCGTGTTTCCTCGGCGCCTCGGTGGCAATGCAGCAAATGGTCGGCGACCCCAAGGTCGACCTCGCGCTGACTGCGATGGCGACGCTGTCTTTGTGGGCCTTCGTGGAAGGTCGTACCCGGCCGGCTTTCCTCTGGCTGGGCTGGATCTTCGCCGGCCTGGCGGTGCTCTCGAAAGGACCCCTGGGCCTCGCGCTGCCGGCAGCAGCAATTGCGCCCGAAGCCTTGAGGCACCGCTGGGGCCACCTTGAAAAAGGCACCTGGGTTCAGCGCCTGTTCGCGCTCAAGCCCCTTCGAGGCCTGCTGATCACCGCGGGCATCGCGTCACCGTACTATTGGGCCGTCTTTCAGCGCGACGGATCCGAAGGCGCGCGGTTCGTGCTTTGGCAGCAAAACATCGGGAGGTTGTTCGGCCAGTCGGGCTACGCGAACGACACCACTCCGCTCTTCTTTTTCCACACCGCGTTGTGGGTGTTCCTGCCGTTCACTCCCTTGCTGCTGGCCGCGTTTGCGCGCGTCCGCATTCCGCGCGAGCCAAACGATGCGCGAATCCTCTGGTGGGGGTTTTGGATTCCATTCGCGGTCTTCTCGCTGTCCAACTACAAGCTGCCCCAGTACATCTATTGCCTGACGCCCGTCGCCGCGGTGATCGCCGCTGACTTGACGCGCGGCTTGGGCGCGCAAACCAGCCGGCGCTTCACGCACGCGATGATCGGGTTGGGCGTGCTCGCCGCCGGACTCCTTGGTTGGCTGCTCGTCGAAGCCTTCCCCCCTCAAAGCGCGATCGGGCTCGCTGCCGGCCTTGGCGTGGCGATTGGAGTTCCGATTGCGACGTGGATCGTCGGCCGCAACCGCGAGCCCTGGTGGCAGGTGACTGCATCGACAGTCGGAGTGCTGTCTGCGTTCCACCTCGTCTGGGCGGCGTGGCTCTTTCCTTCGGCAACCGCATTTCAAGGAGGTCGGAGCCTCGCGCTGCGGGCAGCGGCGGAAGATCCGAACGCGGTGATGCTGCCGTTCGTCGATGTCGCGCCGACCTTCGCGATCTCGTACTACCGCGCAGTGCCCACGCCGCTGATTGGCATTGATGAGCTCGCTTCGCACGTGCGCGCCGGGAAGCTGAGCACAGCGGTGGTAAGCGCTGCAGCCTGGCCTGACTTTGCGTCTGTCGGGCTGCGCGCAGAATCGATCGCGCGATTTCCTGCCTACCCGACCAGCCGGCCAAAGCTTGGCTTCTTGCGGGCATCAACCCGTCCTTCGCAGCTGCCGTGGCGCGAGCTGGTTCGACTCAAGGCACAGTGACGCCCAGTGCATTGAGCTCGGCGCGCATTCCTGTTTCGAACGCCTTGAGTGAAAAGCGCGACGCATTGACCCGCGCATCGTCAGCGCGGAAGGTGCGCTCGAAAGCTTCGAAGCGTTTCACTGCGTCGACCAGCGCGTCTACCGTCTGGTCGCCAAAGAAGAGTCCGGTCTTCGCAGTCACCGTCTCGAGCGCGCCGCCCCGACCAAAGGCTATCACCGGCCGACCGCTGGCCTGAGCTTCGATGGGAGTCAGACCCAGGTCGTCTTCGCCAGGGAAGACCAGCGCCCGCGCGCCCGCGTACAGCTCGGGCAGATCGGCATCCTGCACCTGCCCGAGCGCCTTGACGTTCGGTGGAAGTGATCTCACCCATTTCGATTGTTGGCCTGTGCCGCCGACCCACAGGGGCAAACCCAGTCGCGCGAAAGCAGCGATCGCCAGATCGACCCGCTTGTAGGGCGCCAGCGCCCCAAGACACAAAAAATAGCTGCGCGCGCGGCGCTCATCCGCGCCAACTTCCGCAAAGCGCTCGAGCTGCGCGGGTGGGTAAACCACCGAGGATTCTCGTCCGTAGCGCCTGGCGATCTGCCGCGAGACGTTGTCACTGTTGGCGACGAAGCGATCAACTCCTTCAGCAGACCTCACGTCCCACCGTTGGAGCGACGGACGCAACACCAACGCCGCGGCGCGTACCGCAGCCGACGCACGGCCAGGGCCAAAGTAGTTGTCGAACTGATCCCACATGTAGCGCATCGGTGCGTGCACGTACGACAGGTGCAGCGCGCCCGGTGGCTTGCGAACGCCCTTCGCGACGCAGTGACTCGAAGAGACGATCAGCCCGTAGCCCGCGAACGAGAACCGTTCGATCGCCAACGGCATCAGCGGCAA
>JANOHG010000299.1:0-2753 GCA_031406375.1 Archangiaceae bacterium
TCGAGTCCTTCGCATGAACGACTGGTGGGGAGAATTCTGGGCCGAGAAATCAACAACTCATCAGGGCAATCAATCGGTTGCCTCGGCTCTTCACTGATCAACTACTTTGGATCGCACCCCATCCCAATTCGGTACCTCTGCCGGCTGTCCGTCGTCAAGGCATGGTGCGGCATGACGACCTCGTCGTCGGCTTCGACGTCTTCGGCAATGGGATTCAACAGGTTGGACCCCAGCTCGCTCAATGCGTGATGCCACCTGAGGGGATCAACCAAAAGACAAGGGTGGATGCGGCGTCGGGCCGCCCTCGAGGACCTCGATGGGGGGGGGTCGCAGCAAGGGCTCGAGCAGAGGTATACGGAAGGTCTCTTAAGGGGTGCATGTGATGAACTCTCGGCTCTGGTTTGTGCTGGCAACAGCGTTCGCGATGCCTGCCTGCAAATCGTGCAACGCGCCTCCTGTGAAGGACCCCGTGAAGGCAGAGGGCGAGGCGTGCACTGCGGATCTCGAGTGTGAAACAGGGCTGTGTTTTGCGCTGCAGGGACAACCGACACTGTGCAAACGCAAGTGCGCTGCGGGCTGCACCAAGGAAGAAGTCTGTACCCAGGTCGACTTGAACCGGTACGGCTGCGTCCCCGCGCGCG
Organism: Archangiaceae bacterium; assembly: GCA_031406375.1. GTDB lineage: Bacteria > Myxococcota > Myxococcia > Myxococcales > Myxococcaceae > JAGSPQ01. The sequence goes on from JANOHG010000299.1 coordinate 642, forward strand.
AAGGCCTTTGCAAGGCGTGTCAAACCAACGCCGATTGCCCTTACCCCGCTGACATCTGCATCAGCGTGTCTGGCGTGAAGGTATGCGGCCGCGACTGCTCTTTCGACAACGCTTGTCCCGACACCTACCACTGCATTGCCGGTAGGACCGCCGAAGGTTCCGAGGTTTTGGCTCAGTGCCAACCGAAGAGCGGCACCTGTGAGTGCACGTCGCTGGCGATTGGGCAGCGGATGACGTGCGAGAGCACCAACGATGCCGGCACCTGCCTCGGCACCCGGACCTGCGAGCTGGCGGGCTACACCGGCTGTACTGCGTTGGCTCCGGCGCCCGAGATCTGCAACGGCATGGACGACAACTGCAACACGATGGTCGATGAAGGGTTGGGCGACACCAGCTGTGGTGTCGGCGAATGCAAGCGCTCGGTTTCCAATTGCGTCAACGGTCTGCCTCAGACCTGCGTTCCGGGCATGCCGGAGCTCGACATCTGCAACGAGCGCGACGACGACTGCGATGGAATCGCTGATGACGGCATCGACAAGAACTCGTTGATGTACTGCGGCACCTGCACCAACAGCTGTGCTGCAGCCAACGGAATTCCCAAGTGTACCAACGGGACCTGCACGGTCGACAGCTGCACGAATCCGTTTCGTGATTGCGACGCGGTCTATTCGAATGGGTGCGAGGTCAACACCCATACGAGCCTGCTGCATTGCGGTGCGTGCGTGAAGCCCTGCGATGCAGCCAACGCCACTCCGCTCTGCGTCGCTGGAAGCTGCACCTTCACCTGCCTTCCGGGGTTCGGCGACGTCGACAAGCTTGCGGCCAATGGCTGCGAAGCAACCTGCACCACCACCGATGCACCCGAGCTTGGGTTCCTCGACACCAACTGCGACGGCATCGATGGCGTCGAGGCCAAGGCGGTTTTCGTCGACACACTGGCCGGCAGCGACAGCAATCCAGGCACGAAGTTGAGCCCGAAGAAGACGATCACTGCCGCGATCGCTTCGGCCAGCGCCGCGTCGCCTCGAAAAGACGTCTACGTGTCGCAGGGCATCTACAGCGAGACGGTTCACCTCGTCAGCGGAGTGAGCCTGTACGGCAGCTACAACGCCGCGAGCAACTGGAGCCGGGCGGTGAGCAACCTGACCTTGATTTTGAGCAGCGCGTCGATTGGGGTGCGCGGTCAGGGCCTTACGCTTCCCACCAGCGTGCAGTTGTTCAGCATCAACGCCGCGGCAGCGACAGGCACCACTGGCACCGGATCGGGGCAGAGCAGCTATGGCGTGTTGATCACCGACTCGTCGGGTGGAGTGACGCTCACCGCGTTGACGATCAGCAACGGCAACGGAGCATCAGGAAATGCCGGAACCAGCGGCTCGTCGGCGACGCCGGGTGGACCCGGGGGAAATGCCAATGGCATGGGTCAGGGCGGTCGCGGCAGCTCGGCGTGCGGCGCGGCTGGAGGGCTCGGCGGAAACGGAGTGTCAGGCATCGCTTCGGGGCAGCAAGGAGGGACGGGGTTTTTGGTGGCGGGAGGCGGTTCAGCCGCGACGGGCGGCAATCCTGGGTTCGCAGGAGATTGCGGCCTGTTTTCCGCGTCGAACGGCGGCAACGCACCTGGGCTGGGCCAAAATGGGGGCCCAGGCAGCGGAGGAATTGGCGGAACCGCAGGCACCGCGATCGGCGTGCTGAACGCGGCCAGCCTTTATCTGCCCCCGGCAGGCGGAACCGGCGGAAGCGGGACGGTGGGTGGCCCCGGCGCCGGAGGTGGAAGTGGGGGTGGCACGCAACACGGTTCGGGTTTCTTGTGCACCGGTTGCTCATCGCTTTCGAGCGGAGGAGGAGGCGGTGGCGGCGGCGGTGGGTGCGGCGGGCTTGGCGGGCGCGGGGGTCTGGGTGGAGGTGGCAGCTTCGGAATCGCGAGTATCAACTCAGTTTTGACCGTTGCAGGAACGAAGGTGACGACGGGCAACGGCGGCCGCGGCGGCAACGGAGGTAATGGTTCCTCTGGTGCGTCCGGCGGCGGGCCCGGCAACGGAGCGGCAGGCCAGTCGAGCACCCAGTGCAGCGACAAGAGTGCCGGCAACGGCGCGAATGGATCATGGGGCGGTC
>JANOHG010000083.1:0-10991 GCA_031406375.1 Archangiaceae bacterium
CGCCTGTCAATGCAGCGGTGTTGCCGTACAAAGACGCTCGGTTACAGGTCCTTCATGGCTTCGAGAGCCGCTACCTGAAGACGTTGCTCGAGCGTGCGGACGGCAATGTGTCGCAGGCAGGTCGGGTCGCGCGAATGGATCGTTCGCACTTGATTGAGCTGTTGAAAAAGCACGGGCTGAAGTAGCGAACTGACAAGCTCAAGGGGCCCACTTCAGCGCGTTGTCCGCGCAAGTTCGAATGCCGTGCTCGCACTGGTTCTCGAGCGTGTCGAAGCCGATGTAGACGTCCTGGTCGACGCGATCGAACAGCGTTGGACACGAGTATGCGCAGCCGACGAGCTTGGTCTTGTCGTAGGTTGGCAGCACGCCGCTCGCGGGCACTTCCACCTCGGAGCAAGGCTGGGAAGTGGCAATCACCCGAAGCATCACGAACTCATCGGGGGCGTCTACCGAGACCAGGTGACCGGTGAGGTTCTTCATCTTCTCGCGCACCAGCTCTTTGACTTCCTTGCGCGAGAGCGAAGCGACGCGACTGGGAAGATCGATGGGCGTACACAGTCGGTTGGTCGGCAGCGGCGCACAGGTGTGACTTCCACACCACGAAATGAGCTGCCCGGTGCGGCATCCGGGCAGACCACCGAGCTTGACGAAGTCCGTCACCAGGCTCGCTTTGATGATTCCGCCGTCTGCTGCGCTCAGGCGATCGAGCAGGTAGTTGCCGCTCTCATCTTTACAGACGAACCCGTCGAGCCCTTCACCGTTGGTACCGAAGGTCAGCTTCACCAACTTGGGTTCGACGCATCCAGACAGGACAAGTGCGGCCAGCGTGAGAACGCGCATCATTCTATCTCCACCCGCGCAACGGTTCGCCGCGTGAAGAGCGCAGCGGTGGTGCCCGCGGCAATTCCGGCAGCCACGACCACCGCGACCCAGAACAGCGGCCGTTTGTAGAGGACGGGCGCGGGCTCGAGCACGTTGCCGCGGGTGAGCAGGTCAGACATCAACCCCGCGAACTCCGACTGCAGCGAGCCCTCGCGTTCGGCGCGTGCAGTGACGAGCCCGCCGACCGCGAGCAGCGCCTTGATTCGCGGCGCCGGCCCGTCGTCCACCGTCAACAGCACCAACCGCGCGCTGCGCAGCGCCGTCGCCAGCAGGCGTACCGAGCCGCTGCCCTCGGCTTCGCTCGATTGCGCGTACCGCTGCGTCCACTGCTGGGCGGCAAGGGTTGGAGAAGCCGCGGTCAACTCGAGGTTCACCAAGGTCTTTGGTCGCGCGGCGCGCACCCTCATGTGGGCGGGGCTGCTGCCATCGGCGTTAAGAGAAATCACGTGGGTTCCTTCGAGGACATCGAGCGTGCACGGAGTACTGCAACCCGTGGTCCGCCCATCGAGCTGCACTTCTGCTGCGTCCGCAGTGCTGGTGATGACCAGTGGAAAGGCCTTCTCAATCGCCGCGTCGCGGTAGCCTCGGGCAATCACAGACTCGACTTCCGGGCTTACCGACCCAACCTCGGCTGGAACTGGCAAGCCGAACACCGCCAACTGGTTGGCAGCGCGTCGTGCCGGCTCGAGCCTGCCCGAACCCACGTTGCACGCCACGCGCCACAGCAGCACCCGGCTTGCGTTCGTTCGGTCTCCCTGTGCGAGCGCGCTGGTCATCGCCGCGTCGTCGGCGACGTGTTCGAGACACTTTGCGAAGTCGGCGTTGATGTATGACTTTCGAGCTGCGGCGATTTGCTCTTGCGCCGTCGCGTCGACCGTCAGTTGGCCGAGGGCCGAGTTCGGTAGCTCGGCGAGCCGCAAATCGATGGGGAGTTCGACCGCCAGCTGCGCGGGAGTCAGCGGTTTGCTGCCGCGCACCACCACCGTCACTTGTGGTCGCGGCAGAACCGGTTCAGCACCGAAGGCGGGAGCCGCGATGAGTAAGAGCAGAGGGCGAAACATGGAAGGCGATTTACCACTGCACCTAGAGTGCCGAGGGTGAAGGTTGGCAAGTACAAGCTCGTCCGGCGGCTGGCGTCGGGAGGAATGGGCGAAGTGTGGGAAGGAACGCTCGAAGGCTCGCTGGGCTTCGCGCGCCGGGTTGCTATCAAGCGAATGATGGGCGTCGAGGATGTGCCCGGGTGGGAAAACATGTTCCTCGACGAAGCGCGCCTCGCCAGCCAGCTGCATCACGCCAACATTGTTCCGGTGCTCGACTTCGGAGTCGAAGACGGCAAGCCGTTTCAAGTGCTCGAGCTGATCGACGGCGTCGATTCTTGGCGAATGGCGCAGCTGGCCACCGCGAAGGGAATCTCGATGCCATTCGAGGTCGCGTTGCACCTGTGCACCGAGGTCGCGCACGCGCTGCACTACGCGCACAACGCTCGGGGAGACAACGGCCGTTGCTTGCGAATCGTTCACCGCGATGTGACGCCCGACAACGTGCTCGTATCGTGGGAAGGCGACGTGAAGCTGTCGGACTTTGGAATCGCCAAGGCGCGGGACCGCAGCCATCAGACGCAGGCCGGCGTGCGGGTTGGCAAGCCGTCGTACATGGCGCCTGAGCAGGCAACCGGCGGCGACGTCGACGAGCGCACCGATGTGTTCATGCTTGGCTGCGTATTGCATGCGCTGCTCACCGGCCGAAGTCCGCTCGCGGGTGAGAACAAGCTGGCGGATCTGCTCGCCGGCCAGGAACTCGAGCTCGATTCGGGTGTTCCAGACGACATCAAGCAGATTATCGCGCGCGCGCGGTACGCAGGTCGAAGGCTGACAGGTACGGCGACGCGGACCAGATGGCGGCCGCGCTTGGAACGGTGATGCACGCGCGGCTCAAGACGGATCCCCGTTCGGTCTTGCGCGAGTTTCTACGGCAGCTCAAGCCCCCCGCGCTCCGTTCTGGGGTGTTGGATGCGTTGCTCATCTTTGCGCCAACAGAAGTCGCCGCGCGAGATCCAACCATCGGCACCGTGAGAGAAGGTCCCGTTGCTCCGGCCCAGCGCGCCCGCGTTCGGTGGCCTGCGGCCAAAGGCTTGCTAGCGGCGGTGGTGGTCGCCGCAGGAATTGCGACAATCCAGCTGTTGCCCGAACGCACGACTGAAGCTCGGATGACGGTGGTGGCGACGCCAGCGCCACCTGTTCCGGCCGCCGTCACCGCACAGGCGTCGGTTCCAGCCGTTGCAGCGACTGCTCTCGAGCAGACACCTGCGCCGAAGAAGAAGGTGAGAAACGCGACTTCAGCGTCAAAGCCCACCGTCCTCGGAGTGCTGGTCATCGGAGGGCCCGGCGCGCAGCGTTGCGAAATCAAAGTCGACGGGACGAGCTTCGGGTTTGCTCCCAAACGACTCGAGCTCGAGGCTGGCACCCATCAGGTCGAGCTGATTACTCCAACAGGTGAGAAAATTGGCCCGCGGAAGATCGACCTCACCGAGCGACACACCGAGCACGAGCCGTACCGGTGGTTGGTCGATTGATAACCCCAGGTCAATCGACAGGGTCTGGTTTGTTTTGACCCTCCACACTGCAAGTAATTACAGGTGGTCGGAACTGGCACCCCAGCTGCTTACCGGCGCGTGTGACCACAGTTCGTGAAGTTGTCGCCTATCTTGCTCAGCTGGATAAATCCGACTTTGACGGTGCGCTGAAGCAACTGTTGCAGGTCGCCGGAACCACGTTCGGCATCGCTCGAGCCAGCTTCTGGTCGCTCGATTCCGACCAGGCGATTCTCACCTGCGAGCAGTGCGGGGTGCTTGATCCTCCTTCTTTCGAGCGCGGCAACCCGCTGCTCGGCTCGTCGTTTCCTTCGTACTTCGCCGCGGTGCGCGAGAGCCGACCCATCGTCGTGCACGATGTGGAAGTCGATTTGCGCACCTGCGAGTTGAGTGACCTGTACTTCCGGCCGCTAGGAATCCGCGCGATGCTGGAAGTTCCGGTGTGGCACGCGGGAAAGCTTGGTGGCGTCTTTCGGCTCGAGCACATCGGTGAGCCGCGACCGTGGTCTGACGCTGAGCAAGACTTTGCAGCTTCGGTTGCGGGCAGCATCGCGATTGCGCTGGAAGCGAGGGCGCGTTGCCGAGCCAACGAGCGTTATCGCTTGCTCGCGTTGGCGACGGGAGATGTGGCGTGGGAGCTGGACGTGTTGACCCGGGTCGTCACCTGGAATGCCGAGACCTGCGCATCACTGGGGTACCCGCTGCTGAGGCTAGGGACGACGGCCGACTGGTGGCTGACTCAGATTCACCGCGACGACCAAGCGCGGGTGAACAAGCGGCGCAAGAGTGCTCTGGCAGCTGGGTTGAACTGGAGCGACGAGTACCGATTTCGCCTCGGCGACGGCAGCTTCGCGATCTTCGCTGACCGGGCGCTGATCGTCCGCGACGCTGGCGGGAAGGCGATTCGAATGATCGGCGCGATGGAGAACGTGACCGAACAGAAGCAGCTGAAGGCGAAGGTGGCGATCTCGGATCGAATGGCCTCGGTGGGAACGTTGGCGGCGGGCGTCGCGCATGAGATAAACAACCCGCTCGCGTACATCAAATCGAACCTCGAGTACGCGACCGGAGAGTTGAAGACGGGCGTGACCTCGCTGGATGAAGTCTTCGAGGTGTTGGGGGATGCCCTCGAAGGCGTCGAGCGCGTTCGAATCATCGTTCGAGATTTGAAGCATTTTTCGCGCGCGGACGACGCGTCGCCGCAGTCGGTGTCAATCGAGCCGTTGATCGAGTCGACGCTGGGCCTGGCGTGGAATGAAGTGCGTCATCGCGCCGTCATCGTGAAGGACTTTCAGCCGACGCCATTGGTGATCGCTCATGAAGCCCGGCTGGGCCAGGTGGTTCTGAACCTGATCATCAATTCGGCGCAGGCGATTAAGGAAGGAGCGCGCGAGAAGAATCGAATCTGGGTCCGCACGACGACCGATGAGCAGGGGTGGGCGACGATCGAGGTCGAGGATACCGGCCCGGGCATTCCGGCTGAGCTGCGTACCCGCGTGTTTGATCCGTTCTTCAGCACCAAGCCGTTGGGCGCAGGCACTGGGCTTGGGCTGTCGATTTGTCATGGACTGGTGTCGGGGATGAACGGCGAGATTGCGCTGCTCGACGGCACCCATGGCGGGTGCCTGGTCAGAGTGAGGCTGCCGCCTGCGGTGCATCAAATCCGACGGGCCTCGAAACCTCAGCAGTTGTCGCTGATGACCCAAGCACCGCCCCGCGTGTTGGTGGTCGATGACGAAGTGCTCGTTGCCAAAGCCGCCTGTCGAACACTGCAGGCAGACCATGCGGTGCAGTGGGTGACCAGCGCGAGGGCAGCGCTCGACCTTTTCGATGCCGGGGTCGGGTTCGACGTCATGCTCTGTGACGTGATGATGCCCGAGATGACAGGCATCGATTTGTTCGTCGAGCTCGAGCGCCGCGAACACCCCATCGCCAAGCGCTTCATCTTCGTCACCGGAGGCGCGTTCACCAGCGCCGCACAGAACTTCCTCGATGCGTCAGGCGTGATGAGCCTCGAGAAGCCCTTTCGGCAAGGCGACCTGCGGCGGGCGATTCTTTCGAAGCTCGACGTCGCAACCACCATGCGCACGTCCGTATTGGTGACGTGACCTGCGAACGTCATCGAAGCGGGGTCGAAGGTGCGAATCACCGTTGAGACGTTGGGCGGAGTCCGCGCGGCCAGCCCTGCGGTGACTGGGTCGCGCATTGACCCACTTCGCGCGCAAACGCTGCTGCACTTCGATGCACCTGCCGCTAGCTTTCGGCTCAAATGGCAAACCGACTCGCGCTGGAAAGCTCTTTGTATCTCAAACAGCACGATCGGAATCCCGTCGACTGGTACCCCTGGGGCGAAGAGGCACTGAGCCTGGCGAAGAAGAACGACAAGCCGATTCTCCTCTCGATTGGGTACTCGGCTTGTCACTGGTGCCACGTGATGGCGCACGAGAGCTTCGAGGATGCCGCGACGGCCGAGCTGATGAACAAGAGCTTCATCAACGTGAAGGTCGATCGCGAAGAGCGCCCTGACGTCGATCAGCTTTATCAAGGCGTGGTGCAGCTGATGGGCAAAGGTGGCGGGTGGCCACTGACGGTGTTTCTCACTCCGGATCTGCGCCCCTTCTATGGTGGCACCTACTTTCCGCCCGACAACAGGCACGGCCTGCCGGCATTCACTGTGCTGCTTCAAGGGCTCGCAGATGCGTACGTCAACAAGCGCTCTGACATCGAAGAGCAGGCCGCGAACTTCAAGGCAGGTTTGGCGCAGTATTGCGCAGCGGGCCTGGACGCGCAGCCCACGACACTCGAAGTGAAAGACATCGTCGACAGCGCGCGACTCCTGGCGGGAATCATCGACGCGCGGCACGGAGGGTTTGGAAAGCGGGGCCCGAAGTTTCCCAACCCGATGAACCTGGCGTTGATGCTGCGGGGTTGGCGCAGGACCAAAGACAGCTCGGTTCTCGATGGTGTGTTGCTGACGCTCGAGAAGATGGCGCGGGGGGGAATCTACGACCAGCTGGGAGGTGGCTTTTCTCGCTACAGCGTCGACGAGCGCTGGGCGGTGCCGCACTTCGAAAAGATGCTCTACGACAACGCGCAGTTGCTGCACCTGTACTCGGAAGCGCAGCAGATTCAGCCGCAGCCATTGTGGCAAAAGGTGGTGGAAGAGACCGTCGAGTACCTGCAGCGCGAGATGGTCTGCGACGAGGGCGCTTTCTACGCCGCCCAGGACGCCGACAGCGAGGGCGAGGAAGGGAAGTTTTTCGCCTGGAGCCCCAAGCAGCTTGTCGACGTGCTGGGAGCAGCAGACGCCAAGCGCGCTGCGACGCATTTCGGAGTCGAGGACCAAGGCAACTTCGAGCACGGCACGTCGGTGCTCTCAATGAAGGATCTCGAGGAGCTTCCACAGCTTCGCCAGAAGTTGTTCGCCGCGCGCAGCAAGCGGGTGCCGCCCGGTCGCGACGACAAGGTGCTGCTCGGCTGGAACGGGCTGATGCTGCGCGGGCTGGCCTATGCCTCGCGGGTCTTCCGTCGACCGCAGTGGTCGGCGATGGCGGTGCGCGCAGCCGATTTCCTGCTCGCGAAGCTGCGGCGTTCAGACGGGACGTTGTTTCGGGCCTGGCAGGGCGGCGCGCCGAAGCACGTAGGGATGATTGAGGACTATGGCGATTTCGCCTCGGGTTTGTGCGCGCTGTACCAGGCCACCTTCGACGCGAAATACCTCGAGGCCGCCGAGCAGATCGCTGACACGGCGGTGCAGCAGTTCTGGGACGAGAGCCGGCAGGCCTACCTCGCGGCTCCGCACGGTCAGTCGGACTTGTTGGTGCCCACCTATGCGCTTCACGACAACGCGGTTCCTTCAGGCGCGTCGACGCTGGCGGAAGCGCAGGTCGCGCTCGCGGCGCTGACGGGGCGAGCGCGCCATTTGGATCAAGCGCGAAAATACATCGAACGGATGCGCAGCGAATGCATCGAAAACCCGATGGGGTATGGGCACCTGATGCTCGCGGCCGATGCCCTGCTCGATGGCGCCGCAGAGTTGACTGTCATTGACGCCCCTTCGCTGGTTGCGGTGGCGGCGCGGGTGTTTGCGCCGACGGTGCACGTCGCGGCGCACAGCACGGAAACTGCAGTTCCTCACGTGCTTGCTCAGACTTTGGAAGGAAAGTCGCGGGCCGGCGCTTACCTGTGTCGCAACTTCAGCTGTCTCGCGCCCGTCACCAGCGAGCAAGAGGTCGAGGCGCTGCTTTGCGCAAGGTGACAGCCATCGAGGTCAGCTTCATCAGCGCGTATTTGACGAACCCGCTCGAGAAGCCCGAAGCGCTGCTCGCCTGCGCCGACAGGTTCCCACCCCCGTAACGACGCCGTGTCTCGCAGTGCCAATGGCTTTGCGAGCTCTCCGGCTGCCGCAGTTCGAACGTGAAAGACTTCGCCCATGGCTCGGGTTGGTGCTTGGCGAAACTGTCGCTCAGAGCACGTCGAGCACTTTGAGCTGGCCGATCAGCGGGGTGATTTCAGCGCTGCCTTCTTCGCCGACGCCGAAGTGGGTCGCGTCGGCCACGTCTTGACCGAAGGTTGGATCCAGCTGGGTCCATTCGCCGACCCACGCTTCGACCCACTCGTGCCAATACAGCGCAGGCACCTGGTCATCGTTGAGCATGTAGACGACACCATCGATTCGCCGCGCGGGAATTCCAGCTGCCCGCAGCAGCGAGGTGGTGAGCAACGCATGCTCGGTGCAGTCTCCTTTCAAGCTGCGCAAGACGTCGGTCGCCCGGTCAGATGAGCTGCCGTAGTCTTTGACGAGGTTCTGGCCTACCCACGCAGAGATTTTCTTCGCCGACAGGTACGCGTCCTTCTCGGGGCCGAGGATTTTCTTCGAGAGCGCGATGATGTCTGCGTGGTCGCTTTCGACGGCGAGACTCGATTTCATGTTGTTGCCGCCATTGGGATCCACCAACGGCCGCTGCAGCTTCTTCGGCTTCACCGGAACCGCGGTGATGGTGATTTCGACCCGGTCGTTGTCGAGGGGTTTGAACTTCTGACGGTAGGTGTTCTTGCGAAAGCGGTCAGGCAAGCCAGTGACAATCAGCTTCAGTTCTCCGGGGACCTGGCGCGCAGATGGTGGCGGTGGCTTCGGCAGCTTGATTCGGGTGAGCCCGAACACCTCGACCGTGTCCAGCCGCTTGGCCATCTCTTCGGGCTCGAGCACTGCTTTCATGTTGTCGCCGAATGAGATTTCAACCATGCGGCCCTGCTCGTCGACCCAAGATTCTGCGGGGACCTTTTCCTTCTCAGAGATGGTGGTGACCTTGAACACCTTCACCTGGATGCCCGCGATGACCTTGGTTGCCGAGCCGCCATATTCAGTGGTGACCCGGTAGTTGTCGAGGTCGGTGTTATCGGTGATTGTGCCGACGACCTTGGCTGCTCGCTTGATTGAAACGCGCGCTTGATCTGCGTCTTCGACCAACTCGGAAGACGGCTTGCGGTTGAGCACTTCGTTGGGAAGGTTGGGCCGCTTTCGCAGCACGCGCATTCCGGTGGTGGTGTTGGTCGCCTCGAGCATCTGGTCTCCGCCATCGCCGCTCTGTTCAACCGTAAAAGTGAGCAAGCGGCCGCCAGGTCGCGACTCGTAAACGCGGGTTTCCTTCATCGTCCGCGTCGCGAGCTTGGTGCCCACCGTGGCTTTGAAGACGAACTCGTTGATCGCGATCACCTGGTCGGTGCGGCCGGGCGCGAACTTCACGTTCGTGAACAGGTAGCCGACTTTCTTCCCCATCAAGTACAGGCCCATGTACTCGCCGGCGATGGGACGCTTGGCCGTCATCGCATCGCTGAGCTTCGGTGGCCCAGGTGGCTTGTAGCCTTCGTCAGCCGCCCAGGGTGTGGTGCAGAGAAGAAGTACAGTGAGGCTCAGGGTGCGTTTCATGGCGGGGCAAACTACCAGCTTCGTTCCGTCAGACGCGTGGCGAGCGCAGGTATTCCGCGCGCTTCACAGCCGTTTTGCGAGAATGATGAGGTCTTCTCCGACTTTGTAGAAGTCGCGAAAACGGCTCTCTTCTCGGTACTGCATCGCGGCATAGAACCCGCGGGTCGGACCATACGCTTCCATCGCGCTCGTCTCGATGCGAATGAGCCGACCTTTGCGGCGTCGAATGTCGCCTTCCATCGCCGACACGAGGGCTGCGCCAACCCCTTGGCCTCGCACGATTGGATCAGACGCAATCCAATAAAGGTCGAAGGTGCCCTCGGTCATTGGCGTCGGGCCGTAACAGACGTAGCCGACGACTCTGTGCTCGGTGTCTCGAGCAGCGACTAGAATCTGGTAGTCACGGTTGCCCGGCGTCGATGCGAGATCGACCAACTCGAGCGCGCATTCCACCTCGTCCGGCGAGAAGGTTTCGATGCGCGAGAGCAGCCCGGCGAGCTGCGGCCGGTCGGCTGCTGCGATTGTCCTTATTTCCATGACTGCGCTCCAGAGCGAGCTCCACCAGATGTAACGCCAGGTCGGCGTACGCGATCCCCGCGCCTGAAGCTGCGCGTGCGTACCCCGCCTGTGGGTGGAGATCGCAGTTCGGGTTGATGTCGATGACGTAGGGTTGGCCGGTGCTGTCGACGCGCAAATCAACGCGGCCGTAGTCGCGGCAGTCGAGCGCCTCGAACGCGGCGATCGCGACGTCAACGCATTTCTTCTCGAGCGACGCGGACAACGTAATCAGCTTGCTCGGGCTGTCGATGCATTCCGGAGAAGTGGCGTCCCATTTGGCGGTGTAGCTGAGCACCCGCGGGTGACCGTCGAAGGCAGCGCCAAAGCTGATTTCGGAAAGTGGCAACGCGTGGCGCGGGCGATTGCCCAGCAGCGGTACGTAGATCTCACGACCGTCGATGAACCGTTCGACCAGCGCAGGCTGGCGAAAAATGCGCACCACGCGGGCGACCGCTTTTCCCAACGCGGCGCGATCATGCACCACCGAATCGAAATCGATGCCCATCGAAGCGTCTTCTCGCGACGGCTTCACGATCAGCGGAAACGGAAGCTCAATCGAGGCGACCTCGGCCACCGAGTCGACCACGCAGAAGTCCGGCGTCGGTACATTGCGCGCGCGCAGCAGCTCTTTGGCTTTGTTCTTGTGCAGCGACAGGCCCAGCGAGAGCGCCGACGATCCGGTGTAGGGCAGCGCCAGCAGATCGAGAAGCGCAGGCACCACCATCTCTCCGCGCGCGTCGGCTGCCAACGACTCACAGAGGTTCACGACGATGTCGGCGCGCGCAGACACGAGCGCGCTACCGAAGCCCAGCACATCGCCATCAACCGGTACCAGCTCGACTTCTCTGCGGCCGCCCCGCAGCGCTGTAGGCTGCGCGGCGGCGACACGCAACTCAACTACGCTCGCGTCTCTGGGTGGATCGTCTTAGAGTAGCTGGTGGTCGCGGTTGTGGAGGATGGCGATGCGCACGTGGTTGACAATGGCCGCAGTCCGCCCGCTTGCCAGCACACGATAAATTTCGCTGTATGCGC
>JANOHG010000115.1:0-4716 GCA_031406375.1 Archangiaceae bacterium
CAAGGGGAGGCCTCTGACATTGGCCTCCCCTTCTTTACGTCTCACCTCTTCTAGAAGGACTCACGTCATGCCCCGTGGCAACCGAAGCATCATCTCGATGGAATGTTCCATCTGCAAAGAACGGAACTATTCCACGACCAAGAACCGCCGAAAGCAGCAGGACAAGCTCGAGCTGTCCAAGTTCTGCCCTCGATGCCGCAAGCATACGGTGCATAAAGAGGGCAAGGTCTAACCTTCCTGTACGCCAGTAGCTCCAACGGTAGAGCAGCGGTCTCCAAATCCGCGTGTTGGGGGTTCGAATCCCTCCTGGCGTGCCACTTCTCGTTTGACCTAAGGCAAATATGTCGGCCAGTGACGCAAGTCAGCAAGCAAACCGTGCGGGAATGGACCCAAAGCGACTCGTCGTCGTCGCTTATCTCGTGTTTGGAATCATCATCGCGCTCTTCGTTGGGCATCTGCTCGAGGTGATTGTGGCGCGGGTTGGAATAGCCAACGGTCGGCCGATCGACGGGCTCGACTGGAAGTGGACCGACGTCATCGGAATTCTGGCGACTGCGGGCGCTGTCGCGTACTGCTGGACGAACGTGAAGGTTCGTACGCTTGCGCTTGAGACTGCCACCGAGTTGATGCGGGTTACCTGGCCAAGCTGGCATGAGACGAGGGTCTCGACGATGGCCGTGGTCGTCGCCTCGGTGATTGCGGCTGTCGTTCTCTTTTCCATCGATACCATCAGCTACAAGCTGATGGTCGACTGGCTACCGTTCATCTGGAGGAAGCTGTGATGGCTCGCCCGACAACTCCAACGAAGTCGATGTCCACTCCCGACACCAAGATGCGGTGGTACGTGGTCCACACGTATTCGGGCTTCGAGAACAAAGCGAAGAAGAGCCTCGAAGACAAGATTCGCCTCGAGGGGCTGGGTGATCAGTTCGGCGAAATTCTGATCCCGATGGAGCAGGTCGTTGAGATGGTGAAGGGAGAGAAAAAGACCAGCAAGCGTAAGTTTTTCCCTGGGTACATTCTCGTTCAGATGCTGATGAACGACCGCACGTGGCACCTGGTGAAGAACACTCCGAAAGTGACTGGCTTTGTGGGAGCCGCCGCGAACGAACAGCCGCCGCCGATCAGCGATGCGGAAGTGACCCGGCTAACCACGCAGATCTCAGAAGGCACCCTCAAGCCTAAGCCGCGGGTGCAGTTCTCGGACGGCGACACGGTGCGCGTCATCGATGGTCCGTTTGCAAATTTCAACGGCACAGTCGAGGAAGTGAATCCGGAGAAGGGTCGCGTGAAGGTGCTGGTTTCGATCTTCGGTCGCGCCACTCCGGTCGAACTGGATTTCATGCAGGTTGAGAAGACCGGAAGCTGATTGCAGCACCCCGGAAGATTTCCTTCCGGTTTCGAAGTGGGAGGCCGTTTGTACCAGGCCGCTTGAACCACAGGAGTCGTTCACATGAAGAAGATTACCGGCAGCGTCAAGCTGCAGATACCGGCGGGTAAAGCCAACCCCGCTCCACCTGTTGGGCCCGCGCTTGGTCAGCAGGGCGTGAACATCATGGAGTTCTGCAAACGGTTTAACGCCGCGACGCAGGCCCAGATGAAAGACGCGCTGATCATCCCCGTCAACATCACCGTCTACGCGGACAAGTCATTCGACTTCATCCTCAAGACGCCTCCAACTGCCGTTTTGCTGAAGAAGGCCGCCAAGCTTCACACCGAGAAGAAAAAAGGCTCGGGCGCTAAGAAGCCTGGCAAAGAGAAGGTCGGCCAGGTGACGGCGAAACAGGTCGAAGAAATTGCCACCATCAAGCTGCCCGACACCACCGCAGCAACTCTCGAAGCTTGCATGCGTACCGTTCGGGGCACTGCCCGTTCGATGGGCATCGAAGTGGTCGGGTAAGGAGCCAACATGTCCGGAAAAAAATATCGCGCAGCCGCCCAGAAGGTTGACCGCAACAAGCGTTACCCGATTCCCGAAGGGTTCAAGCTGCTTAAAGAGACGGTCGAGGTGTTGAAGACCAAGTACGACCAAACGGTCGACGTGGCGATCAACCTCGGCATCGATCCCAAGCACGCCGACCAAATGGTTCGCGGTGCGATCGTGCTTCCACACGGTACTGGCAAAAGCTCGCGTGTTGCCGTCTTCGCCAAAGGCGAGAAAGCCACCGAAGCGCACAACGCAGGCGCTGATCACGTCGGTGAGGCTGACCTCGCAAAGAAAATCGAGGAAGGGTTCATGGATTTCGACACCGTCATCGCTACCCCCGACATGATGGGTGTGGTCGGCCGCCTGGGTAAGGTTCTGGGCCCTCGCGGGCTGATGCCCAACCCGAAGGTCGGAACGGTGACGATGGATGTCACTAAGGCCATCAAAGAGGCCAAGGGGGGCAAGATCGAGTTCCGCGCCGAAAAATCCGGCATCGTGCACGCTCCGGTTGGGAAGTCGTCTTTCCCCGCCGAGCACCTGGCGGCGAATTTCACCGTTTTGGTCGACATGGTGATGAAGATGAAACCGGCAACGGCGAAGGGCGTTTACCTCAAGGGCATCGCCCTGTCGGCAACGATGGGCCCTGGTATCAAACTCGATACGAGCGAGATCGCTGCCCGCTTCAAGTAACCGTTTTCGCAAAGAAGTTGTCCACGAGTTGACAACTGCCCGGCACGTCGTGTAAGCGCGCCGGGCATTGCAATCACGACGCCAAAGCCGATGAGGCAAGACGTCAAGCCCTGAACAAAGACAGCAGGGACCCACGACCTGGAAATTCAAGCCCCTTGGCAGCTGCGGAATGGCAGTTGGGGATTGAGAAAAAAGTTCGAGGGTTCAAACGGTTTCGAAACGAAGCCAGCCCTGCCGAGAACAGGAACAAAGCGGTACTTCAAAAGAGAGCTTTGCTCTTTGGACGAGTCCCACTCGCTTCTGCACTTTGTACAGGCCACACGCTGTGAGGAGGTGAAGACAAGGTGCTGAAAGCCGACAAGGAAGTCCTGATCAAAGAGCTGACCGACAAGTTCAGTCGGGCAAAGACGGTAATCGTTTCCGAGATGCGCAAAGTCGATGTTGCGACTGTCACGCGGCTTCGCAAGAAGCTTCGTGAGGGTGGCATCGAGTTCAAGGTGTTGAAGAACACCCTGGCTCGCCGTGCCGCGAAGGGCAATTCGGTGGAAGTTATCTCCGAAGACTTCGTAGGTCCGGTATCCGTAGCAGTCAGCTACGGCGACGTGGTGGCCCCGGCCAAGATCCTCACTGAGTTCATCAAGGATCTCGACACCATCAAGCTGAAGTGTGGAGTTGTGGAAGGCAAACGCATTGACTTCAACGGCATCAAAGCGTTGGCCAAGATGCCGCCCTTGCCACAGCTGCGCGCTCAGATTCTCGGAATGATTAACCAACCCGCAAGCAAGCTGGTGCGCACCATCAAAGAGCCTTCAAACGCTCTGGCCAGAGTGCTGAACGCAAGGGCAAGTCAGCAGTAGTCATCTCTAACCCAACGAAGTACCAACCTCTTAAGAACCAAAGGAAAAACAAGTCATGGCAGACCTCAATTCAATCGTTGATTCGCTCTCCGCTCTCACCGTGATGGAAGCGGCTGAGCTCGTGAAGCAGTTGGAGACCAAGTGGGGCGTGTCGGCCGCTGCAGTTGCCGCTGGCCCGGCCGCGGCAGCAGGCCCGGCAGCAGTGGTCGAAGCGCAGACCGAGTTCACGGTTGTTCTCGCGAAAATTGGCGAGAAGAAGATCGATGTCATCAAGGTGATTCGCGAGATCACTGGACTTGGTCTGAAGGAGGCCAAGGACCTGGTTGAAGGAGCCCCGAAGACCGTGAAGGAAGGCGTGAACAAGGAAGACTCCGCCAAGATCAAAGAGAAGCTCACTGCGGTTGGCGCCACTGTCGAGCTCAAGTAATTCGACGTTCCGTAACCTTAAAGGGCGGCCGGTGCGGGGCAAAACCCTGCACTGGCTTTGCCCGTCTTTTCGTTTCTAACTCACAAACCTTCGACCGATGAGCGAGAGCAAGCGAATGCCGATCCTTCAGAACAACTTTCGAGTGCGGAAGAGCTTCGCCAAGATTCAAAAGATCATCGAGATCCCGAATCTCATCAACATCCAGAAGCAGAGCTACGAGAAGTTCCTCCAGGCCGATACGGCACCGGAGAAGCGCGAAGATCTGGGTCTTCAGGGCGTCTTCAAGTCCGTTTTCCCGATTCGCGATTTCAACGAGACCAGCTCGCTCGAGTTCGTCAGCTACCACCTCGAGAAGCCAAAGTACGACGTCGATGAGTGTCACCAGCGCGGGATGACGTTCTCAGCGCCGATCAAGGTCGTCGTTCGTCTCGTTGTTTGGGACAAGGACGAAGAAACGGGTGCCCAGTCGATTCGCGACGTGAAAGAGCAGGAAGTCTATTTTGGCGAAATTCCGCTGATGACCCAGAACGGTACGTTCATCATCAACGGCACCGAGCGCGTGGTTGTCAGCCAGCTGCACCGTTCGCCAGGCGCCTTCTTCGACCACGATAAGGGCAAGAGCCACAGCTCGGGCAAGCTGCTCTACAACGCCCGAATCATTCCGTACCGCGGGTCGTGGATCGACTTCGAGTTCGACCACAAGGATCTGCTTTACGTACGCATCGACCGCCGCCGAAAGCTGCCAGCCACGGTGTTGATTCGCGCGCTTGGCGCGGTTCCCGACACCGCGAAGAAGAACCCGCTCGAGTTCCGTG
>JANOHG010000154.1:0-1745 GCA_031406375.1 Archangiaceae bacterium
CGATGACCAGGTCGAGCCCGCCCCGAAACACAGACCCGAAGATCAAGAGCGCTGCGAACAGCAGCAGCGCTACCGACCAACCCGTGCGCCCACTCAATGGGCGATGATTAGACACAGAAATCGCGAACGCGATGAAGAACGCGAGCACCGCCCAAACGGGCAGCGCGCCGGACAACGCGACCGAGCCGAAGGCTGAAAGCGCGGCCGCGTCTCGAAGCAGCAGCCTCAGGCGGGTGCGGCGCGCGGCGATCACCGCCCCACCTGGTCGAAGCCGACCCACGCGAGGGCGCAGAGCAAACGCTTTTCCTGGCCAGGGCCTCCCGCCGGTCGCAGGCGCGACTTACCCGTCTGAAGGCCGACCTCGTGGCCGCGCCCCAACAGCCGGTGACTCAACGCGGCCGCTTCTTCGCAACGGGCTTCAAGCTCATTGCCCTTTAGCGCGTCGTTTACCTCGAGAATGAACTGCCGCGTCTCTTCGCGTTCCCGTTCAACGACGAGAAGCCTTCCTGCAGCGGCGCTCTTGAGCCAGTGAATGCGCCGGCCATCTTCATTGATTCGAAGTTCACGCAACCCGAGCACATCGCCGGTTCCGTCGCGGCGCCGCGGGTTTCCGCCCTCGCCCGCCAGCAGGCCGGTGCGCTCGGAAGGCTCGACGCACGCAAAGCCGCGGCGGGGAAAAACCAGCAGCTGATCAGCGACGTTCAGCACCCGGGTCTTCGCGAACAGCCCCAATGGGAATGTGGTGGTGACGCGCAACCCGTGCAGTCGCACCGGGCCGCGGCGAGTCACCCAACAATCGGCGCGAACGACGATGGGTTCCTGCGCCACCCAAGGGACCCAAACGCCACCCGCCACAAGCCGGTTTTCCTCCGACAGCTCAAGAGCGAAGCTGCGGCCGCTGATCCGGCTGATCTGGTAACGCATCGCAAACGGCTCGCCCGCGGACGCGGCGTCGGGAAGCAGGCGACGAATGCTCAGGTGCTGCAGCGACCGCTCGGAAAGCACGCCCGAGGCGACGATCAGGCTGAGCAGAAAACCCAGCACCAGGTAGAGCAGGTTGTTTCCCGTGTTGAGGGCGCCCAAACCGACGCCCATCGTGATCACGAGGTAGGTGCGGCCCACGCGCGTGATCGTCATCGTTCGAGGGGGCTTCCACGACCCTCTGAGCCTCGCGAGAAAGCGGCGCATCAAGGGTTCCTTTAGACCCACGTCGTTCGACCGCGAGTCGCTGGGGCTGCCTTGGTTGGCCATGGTCAGCGGGGTACGGGGATCTTTCGGGCGATCTCGTCGAGCAAGTGAGCGGCCTCGTCGCGACTGAAAGTGCCCTGAACAGCGCTCTTGAGCAGCAGTCGGTGAGAGAGCGACGGCGTCAGCACCGCGCGAACATCGCCGGGTGTCGCGAAGTCGCGATCATCCCACAGCGCCCACGCCCGTGCGGCGGCCATCAGCGCGAGCACCGCGCGGGTCGAAGCGCCGCGCTCGATCTCGGCGTGCTCACGGGTTGCGCCTGCCAGCCGCACCGCGTAGTCAGCCACCGCCGCGTCCACCCGCACTGCGTCTGCCGCGTTCTGAATCGAGGTGAGATCGTGCCGCGTGGCGACTGACGTCAGCCCGGCAAGGGGGTCGGTGCGACGCGCTTGAATCAGCTTTGATTCGACCTCGGGCGTCAGATGGCCCAATGACAGCCGCATCAGAAACCGATCGAGCTGGGAATCGGGAAGGGGATATGTGCCCGATAGATCGAC
>JANOHG010000249.1:0-3407 GCA_031406375.1 Archangiaceae bacterium
CCCACACGACCCAGACGAGAGGGGTCAACACCAGCGGCTGCGGAGCGTCGTCTCCCATTGCCCACAGCGAGGTGCTGGTTCGGGTGCGGTAGTCCGAGTCGGCAAGGGCCAGCACCGATGAGTCGGCAGGGCTCCAAAGCGTCGGGGTGGCTTTGCCTTCGGCGACGGCCTGCGCGGCGTCGAGCGATCCTTGCCCTTGAAGCGTGAGCTTGATCGCTGGCTCGGCCAGCTTGAACGCGTTCGCGCACGACTCGATCCATTCTTTCTTCTCGGTCGAGTAGAGAAAGGTGATCTCGGTGACGTCTGCGGGCGTCGCCGTCGACGGCGTACCAGCTGGGGTTTGAACGGATCCGCCGCTGCGCTGCGCGAGGTAAAAAATGCCGCCCGCAGCAATCGCGAACAACACCACGATGAGAAGTTTTCCGTTCATGCAGGACTCCGGATTCCGACGGGCTTGAGCGTTTCTTCGAATGCCGACAATTCGGCATCGAGGCGGGCGAGATCGCCCTTGATGTCACTGGAGAAAGCATCGCGGTTCGAGTCATCCAGCGTGCGCATGTGCAGCAGCTTCGCCGGAATTCCTTCGAGCACCGTCAAGATGTTGGTCAGGTGGGCCTCGATTCGTTCCGAGGTGCGCTGTAGATCTTCGAGCGTCGACAGCTGCGACTGCTTGGCCTGCGCGGCAGCGGTGAGCTGCTCTTTTGCTTCGAGATCCCTGGCCTGGCCCGCCTTGGCCTGCAGCGCCGTCAGCGCCGCGCGCACATCGTTGGGCGAATTGTCATCGAGGTGTTCCCGCACTGCTGCGAGCCGTTCGATCAGCAGCTTCGCGTGCGCCTCGAGATCAGGAACCTGGGACATCGTGCCGGCGATGAATTGCTCGGCAGAGGCGGGCACGTCGGCCACCGCCTTCGCACGCAGCCCTCGCCCCGCGACCAGCGCTTCGGCGAAGAAGCGCGCGCGCTCGTCGGGTTGCTTGAGCAGTGCGCTCAAATCGATCAACGAAGGCTGATCGACGGCGCGCACCTTCTTCTGAAACTCGGGGTTCATCGCGTCCCACGCCACCATCGCGAGGTAGGTGACAGCACCCAACGCGAGCACTGGAATTGATTGAAGGCTCGCCGCCGCCACGCCTGCGGTGCCGGCGACGATCAGGTTCACGGTGTTGGTGGCGGCATGGCGCACCACGGGCATTACCCCGGCGCGGCTGGCTCGCTTTCTAAGGCTCACGTCGATTCCCTCTAGAAGAAAGCCCCGATGTCTTGAAACACCTGAACGATCGTCGCCTCGGTTCCCTTGGCTGCGGTTCCCTGTCCTGATTCCGCAATGCCTTCGAGGATCTTCAGGTCGGCTTTGTCTCCGTACGCGATGCTGAAGACCCGCACTTTGCGTTCCTCGGCGATGAGCGCGGTTCGCAAGGCATCCAGCTTGAGCTTGCTGTCGGTGTCCTGGCCATCAGTCATCACCACCACCGCGTGAATCTTGTTGGGGTCTTTCTTCGCGCGTTCGACCGACAGTTGGTACCCCTGGAGCGTCGCGTCGTACAACGCAGTCCCACCGTTGGCGAACAGCGACCCAACCAGCGTACGGGCAGCTTCGCGTTGGGTTGAAAGCTTGAACGGCCCTGCCGGTGCTGCGACGGCGCTGTCGAACACCAGCACGGTCAGCTCGTCTGCGTCTTTCAGTTGGTTGATGAAGGCGAGGCCCCCAATCTTGGCTTCCTTCATCGGGCGGCCATCCATGCTGCCCGACTTGTCGAAGACCAAGATCACGTCGGTCGGCTTCTTGTGCTTGGCCCACACTTCGATCAGCTTCTCGAGCGTGGTCGCGTCGGGCACCTCGAGCAGCGTTTGGGGTTGCTTCGGGTCAACGCCATGCGCCGCGTCGAGAGGCGCGCCCAAGGGAATCGCGGGATCCGAAGGTCGGAAGCCGAGCTCCATTGCGCGTTTTTGGGCCGCGTTCGCTTTGAGGAAGGTGAGGAACGCGTTCGCTGCTTCCTTGCTGTCGGGTGTGTTCCACGGCGCGTCGAGAACGGAGTACGGGTGGTCGCTCCAGAAGGTTCCTTCCTTCGGGTAGATCGCCACCAGAGGCAGCGCAGGCGCGCGAGAATAGGAGTCGACGATCGAGCTCTCGTAGAGCACCGCCGCCGAAAGGTACGCCGGCCCGCGAGCGATCATCTTGTCGGCGAAGAAGCCCGTCGACTTGCCGTAGTGCACAATCGGCTTCTCGACTTCTGCGATCGCCTTCAAGACGGCGGGCGAGTCGAGATCAGCGACCGTCAAGCCGCGAACGTCGCCCTTTCCTGCATACGCAACCGCGAGCACGGCGAGCAACCCTGAATTCGAGTACTCGGGTTGGGTGTGGCCGAACTTGAACTGGCCCCACTCGGGATGCCCGAACGCCGCCCACCCTTTGTCGTTCTGGGCCACCTTGATCAGGTCCTTCCAAGAAAGGTTCTTGTCCGGCCAGCCCAGCGCCTCGGCCATCGGCTTCCACATCGCGATCACGATCGGGCTCAACACCAGCGCCGAGCCGGTTGGAGCGATCGGCTCAGCCCGCCCACTTTTTTGGATCCAGGCGCTGTTGAGCAGGGTGAGGTAGGCGCTCGAGGCGGGGCTGTAAACGGTAGGCTTCAAAGTTCCGCCGAGAATCCCCAGGGTGACTTCGCCCGAGCCCATCGCCAGGAGATCGACGTTGATGCAGCGGCCTGAAGGAAGCTTGGGGGCCGCTTGCTTGAAGAGCTTCGCTTGTTCTTCGAGCCATGCCTTCTTCTCGCTGCCGTAGGCGACCGTCACCGCCAGGCAGTCGGCGGGAATGGGCGCAGCCTTCGGCTTGGGCGCCTCGCTGCTCGGAGGCGTTGGCTTGCACCCCGCAGTGACTGCAGCGAGGGCGATGAGCGCCAGGAATTGTCGCAGGTTCATGAGCGAACTTTCAGGGGGCTTCGTGACGAGGCTGTGTCCAGATTGGAACATTCGGGTGACAGACCGCGCTTAATATAGTTTCCCGCGCCCGAGTAACAGCCGTCCGGTTGCGCCCACCTGCCGGTGCCCCGCGCGCGCAATCAGCGAGCGCGGGGCAAACAGCTCTCGCTGATGCGAGCGCCCGTTCAGGACCTGCGGCGCCGTGCGATTCTTCCGAGCGCGAGCAGCAGAAGCATCGAGCCAGCCGAAGAGCCCGCCAAACCTGCGGCGGCCGCTGAGCAGCCGATCTTGGGTTTCGAGCAATAGCTGACCGCAGATTGCGCCGCCGATGAGCAGCTTGTTCCGCTGCAGTTGAAGATCTTCCCGTCAGCGTCGTAATAGGCCCCGCTGGGTCCGGCGCACGCCTTTAGCGAACGACAACCGTTGGCCACTCCGGTTTCCTGGCAGATTGTATGGTCACCGCTGGTCTGCGGAGTAGGCGAGGTGTCC
>JANOHG010000272.1:0-1722 GCA_031406375.1 Archangiaceae bacterium
CACGCTTGTCGCCGATGGCTACGATGACATCTACACTGACAACGTTGATCATGAATACAACCACATACCCCTGAGTTTCGGCCTGTGGTGGGTTGATGAGCGGAGGCTTGCCAAACTTCATATAGCCAATCGCAACTTCTCCACGCGACCGCGCCATCTTCTGAATCGCCATCCAGTTGGTGGGCTCGTCAATCACCGCATAGCAGGCCGCACGCTTCAGATAGAGCTCGTTTCCGTCTGAATCAAAGAGGTCTGCAAACACCGCATTGAGATCGCGCCGCTCGGAAATCTGCGCGAGCAGCATCGACGTCATCTCGGAAGACACGACAAAGTCGGCACCGTAGTCCTGCTCGAGCAATTCCTTCGTTCGCGGGTCGAGAATCTCGCTGATGATGCGGGGCTTCTTCTCGCCGAAATCCTTGAAGAGATCTCGCATCAACAGCACTGTCATCACTGTGTGCGCGTCAGCCTCGTCTTCTGGCTTGCTGGTGTCGGCGACAATCAGCGCGCAATAGAAATCCGGCGAGATTACCCGCTTCAGCGCTTGCGGGTTGGTTGGGTCTCCCTCGACGTACTTGAGCTTGAGGTTCTTGAGCGAGCCGACTCTCGACTTGATAATTTCGGTGAAGCCATCCTTGTCTTCGTGTGGCATCAGCCACGCTTCCGACCCTGGCAGTACATAGTTGTCATACTCACGCAGCATGTCGCCCAGCTTGGGGCTGTTTCCGCAAACCAACAGGCGTTCGGGCTTGCGTGCGATCGGCGTCGCGCCCTTGAACCCATCTGGCAGCTCGGGTGCATGGGTCGCGGTCAGTGAGAACGAGTCATCGTCTTCTGCAATCACCAGCAGCTCATCGCCATCTGCGAGAATGAGGTCGTCTTTGGGGTTGAGAATCGTCGCCGCGGCAGTCTCTTCAGTCGCAGGGCGCCGATAGCCCACCACCACCGCGTCTTTCATTCGCCACTGCGCGTCGCCGAACGGCTGCCCATTCAGCTCGGGAAACGCCTTGAAGTAGAACTCGCTGCCTTCATACGACAGCAGCCCGCGATAGACCTCGGCGAGGCCATTTTGCCGCGAGGTCTGCACCATCATTCGAGACAGCGTCTCTTCCATCGCGACCACCTCGACGCCGCCGTTGCCCAGCTGTTCCACGACGAGCTTTCGGGCCGAGTCGATCAATTCGACGGTGACGTGATTCTTGGTCAGCGCCCCTGGGATGCGCCGCAACGCGAGCAGCGTCTTGATGGCGCTCATGTCGGCGTCTTCCGAGGCTTCCCCGTCTTCCTCTTTAGTGTCGGACGCGAGGACAATGATGCTGCGCGCGCGCCCAGCGCCCACCTTCCTCAAGTCTTGCGGGTCGTAGGTGCTGCCTTGGCGAACGACGACGCGGGTGGTCTTCATGTCTCCCATGCGTTCGCGAACGGCGTTTTCGACGGTTTCCTTTTCCTCGTAGGAAAGGATGACGACCGAAGCGTGCTTCTGGCTTGAATTGGCCTCGCGCAGCTCGCGCAGAATCGCGAACACCTTCTCACCCCAGCCCAGAATCAGCGTGTGATTCTCGTCGATGACGGGGCTGTTTCCTTTGCGAAGATCCTCGAGCTTGTCGCCAATCGTCGAACTCACCAGGCCGATGAGCAGCGCGACAACGAAGACTCCGCTCAGAGTCGAGAAGATGGCGACCGCGCGCACGGCGGTGCCCGTGTCGTCGCCCATCGTACCTG
>JANOHG010000313.1:0-3942 GCA_031406375.1 Archangiaceae bacterium
CGCCGGGCGCTCGAAGGTCGGGTCGACGTGTTGATCGGCACCCACAAGCTGCTCGGCGGCGAGATTGCCTTCAAAGATCTCGGCCTATTGGTGATTGACGAAGAACAGCGCTTCGGGGTGAAGCAAAAAGAGCAGCTAAAGAAGCTCAAGACCCAAGTTGACGTGCTGACGCTCTCGGCGACACCCATTCCGCGCACGCTCAACATGGCAATGAGCGGCCTGCGCGACATGTCATTGATCACCACGCCTCCCGCCGAACGACGCGCGATCCGCACCTTCGTCAACCGGTTCGATCCCGAGCAGATCAGGACGGCGATCCTCCGCGAGATTCAGCGTGGCGGGCAGGTCTTCTTCGTTCACAATCGGGTCAGCTCAATCCACTCGATGGAGAAGTTTCTCAATGAGCTGGTGCCGAACGTCTCGATCGGCGTCGCCCACGGGCAGATGGCCGAAGGCGTGCTTGAGAACGTGATGCTCGAATTCGTGGAAAGAAAGCACCAGGTGCTGTTGTGCACGAGCATCATCGAAAGCGGCATCGACATCAGCAACGCCAACACGATGATCGTCAACCGAGCTGACGCGTTCGGGCTCGCACAGCTGTACCAGCTGCGCGGCCGGGTGGGGCGAAGCAAGGAACGCGCATATGCGTACTTGCTGGTACCTGCGCGAACGGCAATTACCAAGGATGCCGAACGACGTTTGGAAGTACTTCAAGCGTTCACGCAGCTCGGAGCTGGCTTTTCAATTGCGTCTCATGATCTCGAGATCCGGGGGGCGGGCAACCTTCTAGGAGGCGAGCAATCGGGGAGCATCGAGGCGGTGGGTTTCGACCTTTACGCACAGATGCTTGAGGAAGCCGTCGCCCAGATGCGGGGCGAGCCGATTCGCACCGAAATCGAGCCCGAGGTGAATCTCCCAATCGCCGCTTACCTGCCCGACGACTACGTGCCTGACGTGCACCAGCGGTTGGTCCTCTACAAGCGCCTGTCGTCGGCTTCGGTGCCCGAAGATCTCGATGACCTTCGCGCAGAGCTCATCGATCGCTACGGCGATGCACCCAGCGAGCTCGATGCGCTCTGTGAGCTGATGTCGTTGAAGATGACGATGCGTGGGATGCGGCTGCGGCAGCTCGATGGCGCCCCAGGTCGGCTGGTGATTGCGCTTGGACCCGAGGCCGCCCTGGATCCAGTCAAACTCGCGAAGCTCGTACAAAAATCAAAGGGCGTGTTGCGGCTGACACCTGAAATGAAGCTGATCGCGCGCGTCGACGCCGATGTGCGCGGTCGCGACTTCGTGGGGCAGGCGCGCAAAGTGCTGCGGGATCTCGAGCAGGTGATGGTGCTTGAACCGTGAGGTTCGTCGGTGATTCTGATCCAATCAGACCCGATTCACCCAGCGCAATGCCCCGCGCACGTGCGCCAACGGACGACAAATGACCCTGCCCACCCAGACTATTTTGCCGTGGTTTTCCAGCGATGAAATGCAATTTCGGGTGTGAAAGGAACCGATGCCGACCAAACCATTGATTTCGCAATAAGGCTTGGGTGGCCAAGTGATTGCACGACCAACTCCCGATGCGTGACTGCTACGAAACGATCTGGCGCTTCCCCTGCTCTGAGAAAGGCTCGTGGCTTCGGGGGCTATTGAAGGAAACTGGCCACCAGAACTTCGTGGTTAGCGGTCCCTGGAGTTCCTCGGGTGAACCGTTGGGGGTCTTCGGTAACTCGCTTGAGGCGTTTCACCTTTTGCTCAAGTGCGATGGACCTTCGCTGGTGCTGCGTGAACGCGCATTTGAGCAAACGCTGTACGATCGCCAGAACGTCGAACGGCTCGTGCCTTTGCCCGTCGCTCAAAAGTTCGCTGCGGATCTGCGTTCTGAAGCAATGTGGACGACGTTGCGGCGATCGCTTCAGGTGGATCAACTCAACATTCGAGCCTCGGCTGCTGCGATGAGCGCGCGGTGCTAGCTTAGCGTCTCGAATCAAGGCCGGGCCTTAAAGCCCATCGATTAAGGACTTCAGGTCTTCAGCGTTCGCCTCGTGACGCTTTCCACAGAACTGGCAGCTCGCTGCGGCGCAACCCTTGTCTGCGAGCAGAGTCTGTAGCTCACCCTTTCCCATCGCCGAGAGCGCAGCCATCACGCGTTCCTTCGAGCAACTGCAGCGCCAGACCAGACCCAGGCTCGACAACTTCGAAAAGCCCGGCAGCAGCGCGCTTAGCAGCGCCTCACCGTCGACGTTCTTGCCACCTTCGAGTTCTTGTTCGAGGCGCGCCGAGAGCCCTGCGCCGAGCTGATCGAGCGCGCCCATGTCGGCGTTCGGCAGGGCCTGAACCAGCATTCCCACGACCGCGCCCAACGGCTCTGCTGCGCTGCGCTCGACTGCGATGGCGACGTGCGTTGCCACCTGCTCGGACGAAGCGAAGTAATGGTGGAGATCCGCCGTGGGATCCATCGCGATGAGCTCGACGGACGACCGGTAGTATTCGCCCTCGCCTACGTCTTTCAGAACCGACAGAAACCCTGCGTTACCGAGCGCCGGTCGCCAACGCATCGGCCCGCGATTGCCTTCGGCCTCGAGGTAAGGGTTCTTCACGTAGCCACGCAGGTAGCCATCGGCGCCTGCGTCGACGAACAGCCCGCGCAGCGGCCCGTCGCACTCCAGCTGGAAATTGACGCGGGTCTGGTCTTTCTGCAGCGACACCAGCAGCGCGCCCGCCGCCATCGCTTGCCCCAGCAGCATTGCAGACACATCGTGAAGCGCGTGCAGCTTCTGCCCTTCGCGCGCAGCGTGCGTGACAACCGCAATTGACGCGCTCAGTCCCTTGTCGTCGCACAGGGCCCGTACCAATACGTCCGTCATGAGCAATACCCTGAGCCCTGGCAGACGCCGATCGCACAGCCCGCCGTTCTGCAGCTGGGCCAACAGAATCCAATCGACAAGATGCCCGAGTCGGGGCTGCTGCGAATCGAACGACACACGTACCCGACGCGACAGTCACCCTGTCCCGCAAGCGGTGGGGTGCAGGTCTGAGCACAAGCGCCAAAGTTGCCCAACGAGATGCACAACGCGCCACCGTCGGCGCTGCAGTGGCTGCTGTCGTCGCAGGGTGCCGAACAATAACCGCCGACGAAGGCCGAAGGGCCACCGTCAATCAACGTGTCCGTAAGGCAGACCCCGTCATCGGGTGGATTCAAGCAAGTGGCATCAGTGCCGCAGGCGCGCCCAATCTTGTCGGCAGGAACGCCTGCGTCGAAGGGAGGAAGTGGCGCCAGCCAACAGGCCGACTCACCCCCGCCTACCGAGTAGCAGTCATAACCCGCACGACAGTCTGATGCGCTGGTGCAGCGGGCCCAACAGAATGAATCGTTTTCGCCGTAGCCAGGCTGCGCCCCAAGGCAAAGGCCCGATGGTGGGCACTCGAGATCGTTGACGCATCCGACCGTGCAATATCCTCCTTGGTATGAGTTGGCGCCGCTGGACGTTTGCCTCTTGCAGACATGATTCGCGCCGAGCATCGCGCACTCCCCCCCGTCAGCAGTACACGGAATGCCGACCTGGCCTGCCCGCGTGCCTCCATCCGCGCACGCCCCGGCCGAACAGGTTTTTCCACTGCCGCAGGTGACGCACACCGCCCCCTTTGCACCGCAGTTGGTGGCTGAGGGCGTGGTGATGCACGCCGAAAGAGCATTGGTTCCGCTGCAGCATCCCGAGCAATTGTCGGGTCCACAAACTCCATTGCTGCCTCCCCCTCCTGCGCCACCTACACAGTTGAAATCGACACAACTGCGCACGCCGCAGTCGGAACACAGCGCGCCGCGTTGCCCACAAGTAGCGACCCGAGCGTTATTCGGCGAAGTCACGCACTTACCTGCGGCACAGCAGCCTTCGCAGCTCGAAGCATTGCAGGTCGTGGCAGTCACGCCTCCACAGGAAGCCGTGG